>JABTTW010000004.1 GCA_015075745.1 Planctomycetia bacterium | reverse complement strand
CACCGCCGCCTCTGCATTTTTCCGGACCCTCTCGAATGCCCCCGCGCTACCCCGCCGCCGCTCAAAATTTCGACGTTTCGACGTTTCGACTTTTCGACGTTTCCACCCCCGCCTCGACCGCTCCCACCGCCCCGGGGTATGCTTACCCCCAGCGATCCCGATTCCGGAGGCCGGTTGAAAATGCTCACGCTCGCCATCGCCGTCGGCAGCTTTTTTCTCTACCTCCTCGCCTACCACACCTACGGCCGCTGGCTCGCCCAAAAATTCTTCAAACTCGACCCCGCGGCCCCGGTCCCCAGTTGCGAACTCTGCGACGGCCACGACTACGTCCCCACGCGCAAGCAGATCCTCTTCGGCCACCACTTCACCAGCATCGCCGGCACCGGCCCCATCGTCGGCCCCGCCCTCGCCGTCATCTGGGGTTGGCTGCCCGCCCTCATCTGGGTCCTCTTCGGCAGCATCTTCCTCGGAGCGGTCCACGACCTGTCGGCCCTCGTCGTCTCCATGCGCAACCGCGGCCAGACCATCGGCGAGATCGCCGGCCGCCTCATCAACCCACGCGTCAAGCTGCTCTTTCTGATCATTCTTTTTCTCGCCCTGATGATCGTCCTCGCCATCTTCGGTCTCGTCATCGCCAACATCTTCGACATGTATCCGTCGAGCGTCCTCGCCATCTGGATCGCCATGCCCATCGCCATGGTCATCGGTTACATGGTGTACAAGAAGGGCTACTCCCCCACCGTGCCCGCGCTCATTTCTCTGGCAATCATGATCGGCTGCGTGATTCTCTCCGGCGAGGTCGAGGCCATCGACTTCAAAATCCCCCCGATCAATCTCGGCGGCTACACAGTCGGCCCCGTCGTGACGTGGACTTGCATCCTGCTGGTCTATTGTTACTTCGCCAGCACCCTGCCGGTCTGGCTGCTCCTGCAACCGCGCGACTATGTGAACAGCTATCTGCTCGTCTTCGGCCTCGCCTTGCTCATGCTTGGCATCGGCGTCGCGACATTCACCATCGACGGCGGCGTCCCCATCGTCGCGCCTGCGGTGCGCGCCGACGTACCCGGCGCCCCGCCGATCATGCCGTTCCTGTTCATCACCATCGCCTGCGGCGCCATCAGCGGCTTCCACTGCCTCGTCTCCAGCGGAACGAGTAGCAAACAAATCGCCTGCGAAACCGACGCCCAATTCGTGGGGTTTGGTTCAATGCTGACTGAAGGCTTCCTCGCCATCCTCGTCATCCTCGCCTGCTGCGCTGGATTGGGGCTTGGCGTGAGAGGGGTAGATGCAGGGCCCAAAATCCTCGGTTCAAGTTCGTATTTGCCTTCGGGAGGCCCTGCCATGTTCAGCTGCTTCGTACTTGAAGATGGAGCGGCAGTAACCGGCCAGGAATCCGGAAGCGACCTACTCTTTGTCTGGGCGCGGAACGGCCGCCCGTCCTGGAACTACCTCGACACGTTCCGCTTCAATCGCGACGATTTGCCAGCCATTTCACAGAAAAGCTTGGACTTGATACGCGAGCGCTCCATATCGCCTGGACCTGATAACGTACCTACTGCCGAGAGAATCGCCCCAGCTGGAACCCTGATCACCAGAATCGCTCGGGGGCAGTCGATCCCTATTTACGATGGTTATTTGCGTCTCGAGGAGCAGGGAGAAATAGTTTTTAGTGGAAGATGTGTTTGGTCAACCCGTTACGACTCCTGGACCGCCGCCGGAGGTTTGGCCCGCACGATCAGCGCCTTCGTCGACGGCTCCGGCAACTTCATCACCGCCCTCGGAATCCCCAAGCCCGTCGCCGTCGCCCTCATGGCCGTCCTCGTCGCCTCCTTCGCCGCGACGACGCTCGACACCGCCACGCGCCTTCAGCGCTACGTCATCCAGGAACTCGCCCAGACCTTTCACCTCAAGCCGCTCATGGGCGCGCAGGGCGCGACCATCTTCGCCGTGGTCACCGCCGCAATCATCGCCGCCATCCCCCCGCCGGGACAAACCTGGGCCACCGGCATGGGCAAAGGCGGCCTCACCCTCTGGCCCGTCTTCGGCGCGGTCAACCAGCTCCTCGCCGGCCTCTCCTTCATGGTCGTCGCCTTCTATCTCGCCCGCCGAAAGATGTCGACGTGGTACATCGCCGCCGCCGCCGTCGTCATGCTCGTCCTCCCCGCCGGCGCCATGCTCTATCAACTCCTCAACCCCACCGACGGCTTCTGGCCCAAAGGCCAATATCACCTCGTCGCCGCCGCCATCATCATCCTGCTCCTCGAATTCTGGATGGTCGCCGAAGCCCTCAAACTCTGGCCAAAAGTCCAGGGCGTCCTCGAAGCCGATCTCCCCCCCCTCCGCCGCGGCTTCCCCGTCATCGTCGAGTCCGGGGGTTTAGACGCATGACTCCGCTACGGCATGGGCGTACATGGACAACGGTTACATCATTCGCGCCGGTCGACGTGTTCACCCAGCATCAACCGCGCCGTGTGCCGGATGTGCAGAATGTGAACGACGCTCTTTTCGATGGTGAAGAGGATTCGATGGTTTGCGCAGATCAGTTGTCGGATCGGAACATCAAAGAAGTCGGACTCGGGCGCCAGTGGGCATCGCTCGGGCAGCTCCGACAGAGATGCGTACGCGGCTTCGATTCTGCTCAGCCATTCGTCCGCCGCCGTCAGCGATTGTTCGGCAAGCCAGTCGTACGACTGATGGATTCCCGACTCAGCCTCAGGCTGAAGAAAGACTCGGTATGTCACGAATCGGACTCGCCGCGTTTTTGCTTGCGAATCTCCGCGAATGCCTGGCCCGCGGGTCGACCCTTGCCCTGACGCATGGACTCCAGGCCCCGGCGGACGCCTTCAACGGCTTCGGCGCGGTCAAGCGCGTCGAGCAGTTCCTGATAAGCGGCGGCGTCCTGAACAACAACTTCCGCCGCGCCGTTGACGGTCAGCACCTGCGGAAGACCCGAAGCTTTCAGGCGCTGAATGTGCTCGCGCGCATTTCGCTGAAACTCGGTAAAGGAGCAAATATGATCGAGGCGAACCATGAGATAGTACCTCCGGGATGTCCATCGACATCTAAATATATGCTAATAAGGTGTGAATAGCATGTCAATGTCGGGTCGCTTGCGAGTCCGCAAATACAGTTGAGTATGCATGGAACGAGTTGCTGCGTGGAGATTCTGAGTCTATACTACTTTCAGAGGAATTTGAAACTTCCGGCATTGCCGGTGCTTTCAGGAGCTTTCTGATGGCCGTTCAACCCCGAACCGAATCCCCTCCACCCCCTGCCAACCCCGCCCTCGACGCCTCCAAGGCCCTCTTCATCCGCCGCTGGGGCGAGATGGCCAACTACTGGGGCATCAACCGCACCATGGCCGAGATTCATGCCCTGTGCTTCGTCTCCACCGAGCCGATCTGCACCGACGACGTCATGGAGCGTCTCCGGGTCTCGCGCGGCAACGCCTCCATGAATCTTCGCTCCCTCGTCGACTGGGGCCTCATCCACCGCGTCCACATCCGCGGCGACCGCAAGGAGTACTTCACCGCCCTAACCGACGTCTGGCAGCTCTTCGAGACCATCGTCCGCCAGCGCCGCCGCCGCGAAGTCGAGCCGATCCTGGAGACCCTGCAAAAATGCCGCGAGATGGTCACGGCCGACGCCGGCGGCAAGAAGCCGAAGAACGAAGAATCAAAAACCTACCTCAAGCGCCTCGACGACATGGACAAGTTTCTCGAAGCCGTCGGCGCCATGGTCGATCTGCTCATGAAGGTCGGCCCCAAGGGCATCGGCCGCGTCAGCGGAATGATCATGAAAATCGCCGGTTGAAGGAGAAAAATACGACGGTGGCGAGACGACGGCGGCAATTGTTCGAGATTTGTAAGAATGAAAGAATCCGCCGCACCTTCCGTTGTGCTCTGGACGACCTTTGTTCACTCGCCAATGGCGAACATCCATTCGAGACCCCAATCGGGCAGACCACATGAATATCAAAATGACCAGCAGCCTGATCCGCATGGCCGCACTCGCACTATTCCTGCCAATGCAGGCCAGCCTTGCGACGGATGAATCAAAGACCACTAACTGGCCCTCATTCCGTGGCCCCGCTGCCTCAGGCATCGCCGAGGGATTCAGGACCGCCCTGAAGTGGGACGCCGAGTCCGGCAAAGGCATCAAATGGAAGACCGAGATTCCCGGCCTCGGCCTGTCGAGCCCCATCATCTGGGAAGATCAGGTCTTTCTCACAACGGCCGTCCGCAAGGAAGGCGATCAACCGCTCAAAGTCGGCCTCTACGGCGACATCAAGCCTGTTGAAGACGACTCGCAGTACAGTTGGCATGTCATCTGTCTGAACAAGAAGACCGGCAAGATCGAATGGGACGAAGTCGCCTGCGAGGGCGTCCCGAAGATCAAGCGGCATACCAAGGCCAGCCACGCCAACAGCACCCCCGCGACCGATGGCAAGCACGTCGTCGCCATGTTTGGCAGCGAAGGGCTCTACTGCTACGACATGAAGGGCAAGCTGCTCTGGAAGAAGGACTTCGGCGTCCTGGACTCCGGCTACTACGTCGTGAAGGACGCGCAGTGGGGTTTCGGCAGCTCTCCGATCATTCACGATGGTTACGTCATTCTCCAGTGCGACGTGCAGGAAGGGTCGTTTGTCACGGCGCTGAACGTAAAGACCGGCAAAGAAGTCTGGAAGACGCCGCGCGATGAAGTGCCGACATGGAGCTCGCCCGCGATATTCCAGACCACCGGCGGCCTGCAAGTCGTCTGCAATGGCTACAAGCACATCGGCGGCTACGAGTTCTCCACCGGCAAGGAAATCTGGAAACTGGCAGGCGGCGGTGACATCCCCGTGCCCACACCGGTGATCGGTCACGATCTCGTCTATATCACCAACGCCCACGGCATGATGGCCCCGATCTACGCGATCAAGCCGTCCGCCGAGGGCCAGATCAAGTTGCAGTCGAGCGAGGACACCCACAAGGACGTTGCATGGTGGGGTCCGCGTATGGGCAATTACATGCAGACGCCGTTGATCTACGGCGACTATCTCTATAGCTGTCTCGATAACGGCGTCCTGACATGCTACGACGCAAAGACCGGCGCAAAGGTCTATCGCAAGCGCGTCGGCAAGGGGCTCGCCGGTTTCACCGCCTCCGCCGTCGCCGCCGACAAGAAAATCTACTACACCTGCGAAGACGGCGACATCTACGTCGTCCGGGCCGGGAAGAACTTCAAGCTCTATCGCAAGTGCTCGCTCGGCGAACCGTGCATGGCGACCCCCGCCATCTCCGACGGCATCTTGTTCGTCCGCGGCGAGAAGCATCTGTTCGCCATCGAGCGTGCGCCCAAGAGTTCGCGCAAATCCACAGACGCAAAAGTCAAATAGTCGATCGCCCGAGCACTCGGCATCCACTCGGCACTTAGATCGCCCACTTCCGCCTCGGTGATGAAATCGGCGGTGCACTCCGCTTTTCCATTCGCCACCTCACTCCTTGTCATGCGCTGGCGCCCGGTTTAATCTTTCAGGGCACTTGGATCGGCCGGCCGCCGAGCCGGATCGCAGGTTGTCTAGAGTTCGTTCCAGGGTTGAAAGGCTCACCTTGCTCAAAGTGGCGATCAAGAGTCCCACGAACCTCGGGTCGTTCTGGCTTTTGCCGTTTGTGGCGGTAATTGGAGTCATTCTATGAAGACGAAACATGGCATATCGCTGTCTGCGGCGGCGCTGATTGTCATTGGCGCTTCCGGCTGCTTTCTCTTCCCACTTCTGGATCTCTTCGTCACCGATGACGGACCGATCGCCGCCGGGATCACCGGCAACCTCGGCGACCCGATGCCATCGCTCACACCTGACCAACTGGCGACTTTTAATCGCGGCAAACTGGTGATCAACCAGCGTTTCGGCATCGTCGATGGACTGGGACCAGCGTTCAACGTGACCTTTTGCGGCGCCTGTCACGAGCGGCCGACGCCCGGAGGCAGCGCGGGACTCTATCGCAACTTCTTCCTGGCCGGTCGGGTCACGGGCGCCGGGACGTTTGAGTTCTCCGAGTCGCAGGGCGCCGCCGGCGGCGTGATCCGAATGTTCAATCACGATCCGACGCTACCAGCTCGTCCCGTGGTGCCGGCGACGGCGAGCGTCTTTGCGCAGCGCAACCCGATCCCCATGTTCGGCATGGGGTTGCTCGCCGAATTGAGCGACGAGGAACTCCTGTCCCGCGCCGACCCCAACGACGCCAACGGCGACGGCATCAGCGGCCGGGCGAACTTCGATCGCGGATTCGTCGGCCGCTTCGGGCGAAAGTCGCAGACGGTTTCCATCGAAGGCTTCATCCGCGGGCCCCTGTTTAATCATCTGGGCATCACCACGAATCCTCTGACCAACGAGCAACGGGCGATGCTGCCGGTCGATAGTTCGGCCCGCAAGAAGCTGATCGACGTGAGTCGAGTCATTCTGCCGGCCGGCGTGAAGAACGGACCGCACGAGCAGGCTGCGGCGGTCGATGGTCCCAACTTCGATAACGATGGCGTGCCCGACCCGGAGATGTCGGGGCAGGACCTGTTCGACCTCATCAGCTTCTCGATGATGCTCGCTGCGCCGGCCTTTGATCCCCCCACTCCGCAAACCAATCATGGGCGACAACTCTTTCACAGTGCTCGCTGCTCGGATTGTCACGTCCCCCGGCTCAATGGTCCTCGCGGACCTGTCCCGTGCTACTCCGATCTGCTCTTGCACGATATGGGAACCGATCTTGCTGACGGCATCATCATGAAGGACGCATCCGGTTCGGAGTTTCGCACGCAGCCGCTGTGGGGTCTCGCGGCAACCGGTCCCTATCTGCATGACGGCCGAGTCGACACCATTGAGGCAGCCATCCTCGCACATGGCGGAGAAGCGCAGACTGCTCGCGATGCATTCGCGGCGTTTTCGACGCAGGACAAGGCAGATCTCATTGAGTTCCTGCTGTCGCTCGGAGGTCGAGGTCAGACGAGTCCCGGACTCGTCCCGCCGAACACGGAAATCCCGGCCATCGGCAGTTACGGTGGACCCTTCCGTGCGCTCACGATTGACGAGGGTCAGCGATTCATTCGCGGTCGCGGCGTCTTCGATCGCGACTTCGGATTTGCACACGGCGCGGGCGGCTTAACCGGCCCCGATGCCGTCGGGCGTTTCAACGGCGACAGTTGCCGGGCGTGTCACTTCGACCCGGTCATCGGCGGCGCGGGCCCGCGAGGTGTGAACGTGATGCGACACGGCCACATCGACGGCGGCGGTGCATTCACCGCACCGGCCACAACGCCGAACACGATTCTCCACAAGGAGACCCAGATCGGACATCCGGTGATCTCAGCAGGCGCGGATGCCAATTTCTTCGAGATGCGGCAGACGCCTCACGTCTTTGGCGCCGGTCTGATCGATGCCATCTCCGAGGCGACCATCATATCCAACGAGGACCCGGCCGACGGCAACGTCGACGGCATCAGTGGTCGAGCGCACACATTGCCCGATGGCCGAATTGGCAGATTTGGTTGGAAGGCGGACGTCCCAAGCGTCGCTGAGTTCGTGCGCGACGCGATGGCCGCGGAACTCGGCCTCACGCTGCCGGCACAGGCGGGACTTACTTTCGGATTGACGACCGATCTGGACGGCGTGGCCGACCCTGAACTGTCGCTGACAGACGCCGAGGACATCGCATTCTTTATGAGCATGGTGGCCGGGCCGCCGCGACAACCTGCGGCCAATCCAGCCCAGGTGGCGCAGGGCGAGGCCGTGTTCGCGTCAGTCGGTTGCACGAAGTGTCACATTCCGTCGCTTGCCAGTTCGCTTGGCGATGTCCCCCTCTTTTCCGACCTGCTCCTGCACGACATTCTTGCGACAGGGTCCAAGGGTATCGTCAGCGGCAGCGCGACACAGACGGAATTTCGCACCGCGCCATTATGGGGCCTGAGCCGAACGCCGCCCTACTTCCACGATGGCTCGGCGGACTCGATTGACCTGGCGATTCGCAAACATGATGGCGAGGCATTAACGATTCGTCAGGCGTATGAAGTGCTGTCTGATGCAGACCGAGCGGCCCTTCTCGCCTTCCTGGACACCCTCTAGGATCGCAAGATTCGCAGTGAGGATCGCGCAGATCCGAGACTCGCTCGCATCTGGTGGATCATTCGTGATATCATAAAGGCGTTGCCTCGTACGCTGGAGGATAGTACGTGCTATGACGTATCATTCGATCCTCAGAAGCCGGATCGTTCTCACTCTCATTACTTTACTTTTCGCGATCCCGCTTGTCCTGCTGGTGGTGTCACCAGGATGTCAGCCCGGGTTGACCGAGCTGCTTGCGCGGACCTTTGCAGGCCCCAAGGCCTTTCTCGATGCAACCGATCGACTCGGAACAGCTGTAACTCCTCGCGGATGGGGTGGCCTTGCCGCCTTCGATTATGACAACGACGGAGACATCGATCTTCTGCTTCCCGGCGGCGCCGGCGCGGCCAATTCTCTGCTTCGTAATGACGGGCAGGCGGGTTTTGTCGACGTCGCCGCCGAGGCCGGCGTCGCGTTCGTTGCAGATAACTGCGCGGCCTGCGCCGTCGGCGACTTTAATAACGACGGATGGCTGGACCTGCTCCTGGGCAGGCAGAAGTTTGACCTCCCGCCAAGTACCGTTGCCGGACCGATCATGATGCTCAACAACGGGGCCAACGGCGCCGGCGCAGTGACATTTCGGCAGGTGATGCCGCAGGAGTCCGGGTTGACAAGCGACGCGCCGGCGATGGGTTTCGGCATCGGCGACCTGGATAACGACGGCCTGCTCGATATCGTCATCGGACGATATGACATTTCGGTCGTCGGGCTGTTTCTGGTGCCGATCTACGAAACCCAGCCAAACGAGATCTGGCGGTGCGCGGGGATCGTCAACGGCACGGCCCAATATCAGCGCATCACGGGCACTGATATCGAGGGCGGAAAGCAAAACGGCTTTTCTCCCGATACCGCGAACCAGACATTTATTCCCGGGACATTTGTCGTTCACTTGTCGGACGTGGACGGAGACGGCCGACTCGACATCTTTTATCTGCACGATATCCCGGGCGGCATCGACTATCTTCACAATGACGGCAATATGGCATTCTCCTCCCGACAGGTGGATCTCCTCAACAGGCACGGCGGCTGGATGGGCATGGCCAGCGGCGATTACGACGGCGACGGTGACATCGACTATTTCGTAACCAATGTCGGCTGCGACTTTACGCAGGCGTTCGCCCCGAATTCGATTGCCAGCGCGCACACGCTGCCCAACGGTGCTTTTTTTCATCGGCTCCTGCGAAACGACGCCGGCGTGCTCGTCGACGTCACGGCGACAACCGGCGTCACGGCTTCCGGGCCGCTGCCGCCCTCCAACGCAATCGGAGGCGGAGGGCTTTCGGGGACCGAGTTCGGATTCGGTGCGACATGGATCGATGCGGATAACCGCGGATTGCTCGACCTCTACTGGGCCGGCGATTTGATCTCGTATATTCAGCGAGGGATCGTGCTAAGCAGTCATGGCGTCGGCCGATTTCTGGAGAGCAACGGTAACGGCTCGTTCGCCGATCAGACGGCCGAACGCGGACTCTTCAACATTCAGGCCGACCGTTCTTTGTCATTTGGCGAACAGGACGCCGCTAGAGCTGTTGTGACGGAGGATCTGAACGGTGACGGATTTCAGGACCTCATTGTTGTGAATTCGTCCGTCTTCGGTACGCCGAATCCCAAGCATCGCATCTTTCTGAATGCCGGGGTGGCGGGCAATCACAGCATTACCGTGAAGCTGCAAGGCGGCGCCAGTAATCGCTTTGGCATCGGCGCCCGGGTGACAGTTACCACGGGAGGGCGCACCTTGATTCGCGAAGTGCTCTCAAGCGTCAGCGCATTTGCCGGCGTTCAGCCGCAGGCGCACTTCGGCATCGGTTCGGCGACGGTTATCGACGAGTTAAAGGTGAGATGGCCCTCTGGAAATGTAAGTACGCTGAACAACGTCGCCGCGGATCAAGTCCTCTCCGTCGTTGAGCCCTGACGGCTCCGCTGCCGTGCTGCCCTCAGTGAGCGTGTCACTGACAGACCCACGGGCACAAGCGAGCAGGGTATCACACCATAGAGCATGACTGTCCGGTAGTCGTCCATGGATCGACTGTGCTTCGCATCCAACACGAGATAAGTCGTATACGCGGCATAGTAGAGAAGAAACAAGAGACCTTCGAGCCGGGCGATGCGAAGGCCTGTGAAGAATACGGGGATACAAAGAAACGCGGACGCCATCATGACCGGAATGTCGAACATCATCGCGGCGCGCGAGACAAGTAATCCACCGGGCGATGCAACCGCGCCGAGGCCGAGGATGGCCAGCAGATTAAATACGCAGCTTCCGATCACATTGCCTACTGCGATATCGCGCTGTCCCTTCAATCCCGCCATCACCGAAGTGGCGATCTCGGGCGCACTGGTTCCAATGGCGACGACGGTCAGGCCGATGACGCGCTGGCTCATGCCGATGGATCGAGCAAGTGCGACTGCCGCGTCGACCAGCCAATCCGCGCCGAGTACCAGCAGACCGAGCCCCCCCGCCACCAGCACGCCATTCCATAACCACGAAGTCGGCATGGGTGTCTTCGGTCCTCCGAATTCCTTCGCGTACGCCGCATTGATCCGCGCGTTTTCGCGTCGGCTCACGTAGATGCAGAACATGGTGTAGGCAACTGCGCCGGTCGCAAGGACGACGCCGTCGAGTCGATCGACGACACCATCGATGCTCATTGAGGCCACTGCAACGCCCGCCAGGATCATGACCCAGATATCGATTCGCACGATCTGCGTGGCCACGCCTAGCTGACCGATGACGGCTGAGAGGCCCAACACAAGCAGAATGTTGCAGATGTTGCTTCCGATCAGGTTGCCCAGGCCGATGTCGCTCTTGCCGGACAAGCCCGACTTGATCGTTACCGCCAGTTCGGGGGCGCTGGTCCCTATGGCAACCACGGTCAGCCCCACCACCAACGAAGAAATCCCCACGGCCGCGGCTAGGCGGGCCGCCCCGCGAACGAGTACTTCGGCCCCGACGAGCAGAAGCCCGAGACCGCCAAGGAACTCTGCAATGGTCAAGAGGCTCAAAGTCTTGAATTCTCTCAAATCGACCCGGGAACCTTACGAAACTCGAGCCGCGAGAATATGGGGCTTGGCGATCGCGGACAAGTCGCCCACGCTCGTAAACGTGAAATGATCCCTGTCACCGCGGAGCGGCCTGATACATCTAATCAGGGATGACACGTGAATTCACGGGCCCGGATGACATGGCATGTGCCGTTTGTGCAGGACTACAATTCTCGGTCAGTCCGACGCCGGAGGAGACAGATTGTGCGATTTCAGAGTTGGTTAGTGGCGGCGATGGCGATATTGCCGTTCTTGGCATGCAATGAGGGCAGCGACAAGGCTCCTGTGGCGAGAGAGCTCCGGGCGTCAACCTCGACGGGTGATTCCTCTCGGGTTTCTGGATCGGCAGGCGAACAACAGGAGAAAGCACCGATGGCCGACAAGGTTTCCAAGAGTGAGGCAGATTGGAAGAAGGAGTTGACGCCGGAACAGTATCAGGTGGCACGGTGCAGTGCGACTGAACCACCGTTCACCGGGAAGTATTGGGATCATCACGGAGACGGCGTGTATCGGTGTGTTTGCTGCGGCGAGCCACTTTTTGACTCGACGACGAAGTTCAACTCCGGGACCGGCTGGCCCAGTTTCTTCGCCCCGAAGGAGGAGGACAAGATTGCCGAAAAGGAGGACCGAGCCTTTGGCATGGTCCGGACTGAGGTGCAATGCAAAAAGTGCGGTGCGCACCTGGGCCACTTGTTCGACGACGGACCTGCTCCGACGCGCATGCGCTATTGCATCAACTCGGCGTCGCTGAAGTTCGAAGATCGCAAGAAATAAACGACGACAGGGAGCGTCTTCAGAGAAAACCGACAGTCGGCCGGGTCAGGTCCGCGACGGTTTAATCGCGGCTGCCGGGACGATTTCTTGATTCTTTACTAGAAGGTCCGCCGCCGTGACTCGACGCAGATTTTCGCCCGCTTGACAGTCACAGCATGGCAACCTAGAGTCCTGCTTCTAATATGGATGCGGGGTAGAGCAGTTGGTAGCTCGTCGGGCTCATAACCCGGAGGTCGCTGGTTCGAGTCCAGCCCCCGCTATGCCGGCCGTCCTCATAGCTTCGGCTGTCAGGACGGCCTCTTTTTGCGCTATCCGCCCGTCCGGGAGGACGGCCATCGGCCCGATCACGTCCGCAATGAACCGGTTCATTTGAGACGGTGTCATCAGGCTTGCGAAATTCGCCTTCGCTTCGAGGAACGCTTGCAGGCAATCGGCCATGAGATCGTCCATGTCGGCGACCGATTGGACGGCCAGGGTTTCCAACGACTGGCGTAGCGTATCCCGCTTGGCTTCCGCCTCCGATAGCTGCCGGGCGATTGCCTTTTTCGCCCCGGCTTCTATGTCTGGATCGACCAGGAGCCGGGTGAACCCGGCAATGAGCTTGTCCGACTCGGCGACTTCGCCCTTGAGGCGGCTCGACTCGTTGCGGTTCTCTTCGAGAGCCTCCTGCGACATGGTCATGACTTCGTCCAGGACACCGTCCATATCGTCGAAGACGGCCGCCATTGCGGCCTGAATCCGAGCAACAAGCCGATCCTCACGGACCGTCGCCGCGTTTCCGCATTCGCCTTCCCGTTTCGCCATGCGGCGGCCGCAACTGTAGTAGTGGTATTCAGCTTTGGCGTTCTTGCTCTTGCGGCAGTAGTACACACAGCCGCACTCGCCGCAGAACAGGTGTCGCGTGAATGGTCGCAGTTCGGCTACGCCCCGCGGCCGCTCCACCGAATTCTCGGCAAGCCGCTTTTGAACGCGCTCGAATATCGCATCGTCGATGATCCGCAGCGACTCGTCCCGGCTCACCAGGTGCCGATCCTGATCCCTCCACTTCGGCAGACGCTTGCCGGTCGTCCGATTGAGTTTGTAGCAGCGACGAAGGAAGCGGACTTCGCCGACGACCATGTAATTCGTTAGAATGCCGCGAACCGTCGTGAAGCCCCATGGCCCGCCGAGTCGCGTCGGCACTCCGCGATCGCGAACCCGATTAGCAATTTCCTTGAGGCTCACCGCTTCCGAGTCGTAGGTCTCAAAGACGAATCTGACCGTCGCCGCCTCATCGGGATGAATCGCCAGACGCTTCTTGCCGTCTGCCGCTTGAATGACGCGGTAGCCATATGGCGGAGGCCCGCCCGTCCAGCATCCTTGCTTGTGCCGCTGGACCAGACCGTCGCGCGTCCGCTCCGCCAGCACACGGCTATAGTCTGCCGCGACGACGAGTTGCACGCCGCGAGCCAGCGCGTTCGTGCCTTCAGTCACGCTTATGACTTCGACGCCGTGTTGTTCGAGGTCTTCGACCAGAACGTGCGTTTCGGCGGCGCGGCCGAGGCGATCAAATTTGTAGACGTAGAGCCGTTCGATGCGGCCGGCTTCCGCTTCCGAAATCAACTTCAGCAATTCGGTCCGTCCGCCTGTCGTGCGGCCTGTCTTCGCTTCGTCGATGAAGTGCTTGAGCGGCTTGCCCGCCGCCTTCTCGCACGAATCGATTTGAATGGCGATGCTTGTGCCGTCATCCTGCGCGTGGCTTGAATAGCGCGCGTACATCGCGTCGTATTTGCCGCTACCCTCGATGCCCTTCCTGTTCCCGTTCCGTTGTCCCGTGAGCATTACCATCGTCATTCCCGCCCGGCTCCTGCGCCTGTTCGTCTCTCCGCTTGCGGCGTTCGCGGTGAATCTCCAAGGCTCTCGCCGCGATCACGCTGACCATCCACCGCCGCGCGGCGGCATGGTCGCGTATCAGTATACCCGGCCCCTCAATTGTAGACAGGCGCTCCGACGACTTTCCGCAGCAATCTGGCGGAGAGTGGGGTTCCCGGCGGGCGCGGCGTGCCGGTAGGCGCTGGGGCACATCGCGGAGGGGAACCAGGTTTTCGACGGCCGTGTCAATCATGATCCGTTTGCTGCCGACTGGGAGCCACGATGATCGATGAGGCGCACACCTCAGCGACGTGCTCGGCAGTTGCGTCGCAGGGCTCCCGCTGTAGATAGCTTGTGACGAAGCGCACGACCGCGCCGATCATGCGAAGAACGAGCCGTATTGCCGGATAGATGCCGTGACGGGCGAAGCAGTAGAGCATCCACAACGTCATCACGAACGCCAGGAAATCAATGACCTTGCCCATGTGCCTGTTTTCCTTCCTTGAACTATCCAGGAATCTCAGAGGGTTGGCCCCGTCTTTCGTAGCTGTCCTCTATCAGCCCCTCCGCGAATCCCTCGCTGCGTCCAGCGTCAGACGCGGCTGATGTGCGGCCGCTCTTCATGACTGCTTCGTTCTTGCAGCTCAGTTCTTTGAGCATTTCCAACGCTTTTGTGCCTTCGGAACTTGCGCACGCGACAAACTGGTTCGCTGCCTTTTGTGTGATGCGCACGGTCGGCAAGACCCGGTAGCAGATGTCCACTTTTGTTTTGCCAGATTCGGTGAGAAGAACAATCGAAACGACTTGCGGTACCAGATGCCAATTGACCGTGTGATCGACTTGTCGAAATGTAAGGATACAACCGCGCTGATAAGCCCACGCTCCGTCTTTTATACAATCAAATGAGCACGCCTTGGACTGGTAGAACTTGTGCAATGTTTTTCGCACTCTTGATGGCGGAAGAGCGACGATACCTGAGTGAGAGTGCTGGATGTTATTTCGCACTTTGTTGATGATGTACGAATGCGCTTTTTGCATCAGATGGCAAACCACCAGGATCAGCGCAATGGCGAATCCAATTGTGTGTGACTCCATTTGAGACTACTCCCTTTCTCTTTCAGGTTCCGGCTCGCGGACGTTTGTCTCTCGCTCGACCTGCTTGAGCCGTTCGCCCAGGATGGACGGCTTTTCGTCCGGGTCGCGCAGCTCGCCTTGTTTCTCCTGCATGACTTCGCCGGGAGTCCGAGTCCCAGCGATGCCATAGACGCTCGGCTGCGCTACGTTTGATTCCGGATAGAGCGCCGCGCGCAATTCGGTGAGGCCCTGCCGGAACATCGCCTGCGCGTGGCCGGCGCCGATCTTCGGTTGTGGTTGTTTGTCTGCCATGATTCACCCTTGATTTCGTTGATTACTCACCGCGCATGTCGCGGAACCGCTCCGCGACGCCGCGTTGTTCCAGGTATGCGTCGTGCATATCGGAGACCCGCCGCCGTTCGTACTCGGCGGCTAGCCCGTTCGAGATCATCAATCCGGCGCTGGCGATCATCAGATACCCGCCGAGCGGCGGGCTGAAATTGAGCATGACGGCTCCGACCGCAAACGTCAGAAACGGCTCGACGATTTGCTTGGCCTTCACTTCGTCCATTCGTCGGAAACGCCGTAACAATCCGGGACTGCCGCTGTAACGTGTGTGAGGCTGCGGCAGGCCGCGCTTCCGCCGGAGCTGCAACCGCGCCCGAATGACAACACAGGCAAGGCAATACGCTCCCGCGTAGATGAGCATCGGCGTCGCGTCGTGATGCGGCTCGCACAGCACCGGCCAGAAGAAGATCAGCAGCAGCGCCACGCCGGCCTGTAGGCCGAGATAGCGCTCGCCGAAGGAACCGGGCTCGTGCAGAAAAACAACGACTGAGGCCTCGAACGCCCTCGCGACAAATGCGACGCCGCCGAGAAATCTGCGGAGTCCGTCGAATGGTCCTGCTGACTGGTCGTCGTGCATGAAGATGCCCTCTGCTTATGGCCTTTGCCTGAATGCCGTCTTGAGCCAGGTGCGGCCCGACGCGGCGAACGTGCGGCCGTTCTGAAAGACGATGCCGTCCACAATCCAACCGTTCGCGGGACCGCCCGTGCGAAGCCGCGTGAACTCCCGCGGCTGGACTTCGTACTCGAATGTCTCGCTGAACCCGGCGGACGTGGAGCCGCCGCCGTCCAGCCAATCAAGCCCGACGGCCGCTGCCCATCGGTGATCGTTGTCGTAGGAACTGTTGCCGCTGGCGAGAAACTGCCGCGCGCGGCCGATGAGCGAGGCGGCCCATTCGTTCGTCACCGGGTCACCGTTGGCGTGAAAGATCTTGGTATTCAGATTGGCGAACAGCGAATCGGCCTCTGCGCGCCCCTTGTCGCCCCCGCCGAGCGCTGCGTACACGTTGCTCACGTTCTGCGTCAGATTGACCGTAGCAACGCGCGCGGAGCGGCACGTCGTCTGGAACTGCATGTCGTACGACGTGATGAAATGCTGCGCCTCGTCGGCCCACAGGAAGACGGGGCGTGGACTCTCGGCGACGTTACGGCGTTCGATGCTGCGCTGAAAGCAGTACTTGAACAGTACTTGCGCGAACTGACCGACTTCTCCGAACTCCTTCACTGGCAGGTCGATCAGGATGATCTTGCCGTTCTCGACTGCCTCCGGAGTTATCGTCGTATCCGTGCAGAATAGCTCGCGCAGCAGGCCCCGATTGAGCATGTCGGCCCATCCCATGAACGTCGCCTGAATAACGCTCCGAGTCCGCTCGGCTAGGTTGGGCCATTCGAGCAGGTAGTAGTCGGCGACCACGCCGAAATCGTGAGTCTGCCGCTCGGTCTTCTCTTTTTGATCCGCCACTTTTAGGTACTGAAAGCAGAGCGACGACTCTTGAAACCCGCGATCGCAAATCTGCGCTGGTGAGAGCGGCGCGGACAACACAACACGCACTAGGTCCGGCACGGAAACTCCCCCTGTAGCAAGCGATACGAGATCGACTGAGTTGCGCATTCCTTTGAGCGCTCCCTGTTTCCAGAAGGTGCCGTCTTCACGGCCGCCGCCGGCACCAGCGTTGCGATCGCGGATTTCCATAACGGTCGAGAATACGTTGACGATGTTCTCGGTCAGGCCCGCGCCCGTTCCCTGCCGATTCAACTCGTGATCCAGAAAGTTGAATCGCAGCTTCGCATCCGGCCCGACGATGAGCAGGTCGCCGAGCCGGCCCGTTTCGCGGCAATAGGACTCCCACAGAGCCCGCTCGTCAGACTTGGCCGTCAGCACGAGGCCGCCGAATCCGGCATTAAGCATTGAAGTTCCAACTGTTCGACCGCTCCCGCTCGACTTTCCTTTTCCTGTTGCTCCCTGGATCAAAGTCCCCTCAGTCGCGTCTCGGATTGTCCACGAATCATCGCGCGACAAGCGCAGGATTTCGTCCGTCAACTCCCATCTCTTTGGCCGAGTCGGCGGTACAGACCTTCGTCTAAACAGTCGTCCGAGCATCACGCCGCCTCCCTTTGATCGTCGTCGTCGTCGGAATCAGACGGGGACGCTTCGCCGCGCTTCGCGGCCAGGGTTTCCTCAAACTCCGCTTCCTCCCACATGGCCCGTCGCTTGCGCTCGTTCATGGCGCCCTTCGCAGCGCCGATCGCACCGATGATGTAGCCGAAATCGTCGAGCCAGCCGACGCCGGGCACGACATCCGGCAGCACATCGACAGGCGAAGGAACCATCAGCAACAGCCCGCAGACGAGCGCCCACTTGGACATTTCCATCCCCACCGACCGCAGCTTGGATTGCGGCAGGGACATGAGCACCGCTGTTGCAACAAAGAACACGGTCCCACAGATCGCAAACACTTTCAGGAAACTGAAAAATTCTGACATGACCTTCCGCCTTTCTCTCGCTGGCGTGCGCCAGCCAAGATCACGACGACGCCCCGCGACGCTTGTCGCGGCGCGTCGTTCCATATGCAATCACTTCTGCCGACCGGTTCTCGAATTGCGTTTCCCTTTGTCCGACAGCTTGTCGAGGATGTCGAACACCCATCCGCCAACCTTCTCGACCGTGGCTGCTATTGCCAGGCTGTACATCAGCGGAATAGACACACAACCGCGGACAACGTCTTTTGCGGCTTCCTTCAGGCAATCTTTCGTTTCCATGTTTCATCACCTTTCACTCTTTGAGACACACTGTGAACCGCCTAGGATCGGGCGTAACGCTCGCCCGAAAGCGGTCCTAATCCGATTTCCGTTCCGCCGTTTGGGTCGGCCTGAGCAACGTGGCTAGGTCCTTTAGCCCAACACCTGGCGCGTTGATGCGTTTGATCCGATTGAGCAATTGGTCCAGCCACGTGATGAGCGTGTCCACGCTCAGTTCGGGGCCAGCGACCGTGATTGCGCGGCCCGCGCCCAGTGGCATGGTTACGCGCTCTCGCGGCGGGCGCTTCGCTTGTCGCGGCCGTCGTGGCGGTTGCTGATCGCGCTTGCGGGACTTGATTAGCTTGACGAGTTGGTCACGCTTTAGACGGCCGTCTAAGACACCGGCGACAAGCTGCTCCCGTTCTACCGAGTTATTCACTGTTGCCAGTGCGTAGCCGCTGCTGATCGGAATTCGGCCTGCGTCGATCAGGTCCTGAATCGGTTTAGGAAGGACAAGGATCGCCACAAGCTTGGAAATCGTTGCCTCCGATTTCTCGTTGGCGTGTGACGCCAATTCAGCAGCAGTTACCCCGAATTCAGTCATCAGCCGCTCGTAAGCTCTTCCACGCTCCGTGGGCTTGAGGTCGGCGCGATAGCAGTTAATGACAAGTTGAAGTCTTGCGGCTTCCCCATGACTCGGGGGATGATCGAGGACGCACATGGGCACAGCGTCCAAACCGGCCCGTGGCGCTGCGTCGATTCGCCGATGCCCGTCCAACGGTACAACGAACGCTCCATCTTCATAGCCGATGCACGGCACTTGGATTCCATTCTGCCTAATGCTCTCGGCCAGAGCGATTTGCTCATCCTCGACGAGCCGGTCGCGCACGTTCGAGCGAATTTCAATCCGGCTGAGCGGCACCAATTCGATCGCCATCGACTCCATAAACCACCGTGGCTCCTGTAATCGTCGCTGGGCGCACAATGCACGTTACTCTTCAACGATGATTATGAACCACGCGAATGCGAAGTTTGGCGGCAAGTTGGGAGCAATCGGGAGCCGTGTCTTGGGTAGGTCTTGGCGGAGTTTGGCGTCTCACTGCCAGGCGCAAGGGCTAAGTCAACTTTTGTTCTTTAGAGATTCCAGAAAACGTCGGGCCGCGCGGCTGGCCTTGTATCGCACTTGCATCGGCGTGCTACGCACTTCTACGAGTCCTGCATCCGTCAATTCTGAGATGAGCGTTAGAGCGTCGCCACGATGCCGGTCGATCCGAGCCGCCTTGAACCACGCAGAAAGCGATAGCCAGGCGTCTTGCGGGAAACCCGGGCCGCTAGCACAGATGTCGAATTCGACTAGCTTCTCCAGCAGCAATCTTGCGAAAAAAGACAAAGCCGCCTTCTGGACTGGAAGCGCGCTTTCCGGCTCGTTCTGTTCTTGGGGCTGACTAGCGATTGGGCTCGGGAAATTGCCCGCCCCAGATTGCTTGAAGGCGCGCTCAAGGCACTGACAGAGAATCTCAGCGCCGTGGGCGGCCAGCGCATCAAGGTCTCCGGACACTGACAAATCTATGGATACACGGTTGACGTGGTTCGCCGTTTCGTCGTGCCCCGAGCCGCCGAATCCGAGATGAAAACTAATGTGCCGTTGAGTGCCCTTGCTCTTTGTAAACGAACTATTGAAATCAACAGCGCGATGATCGCTATCACCACAGTTTATCACGTCAGCGCGCGGAGCTTCCTTCTTTGCGCAGTCTCCCCTTCGATTGACGCGGCGGCACTTTCGCATGACGAAAAACTCTGGCTCATCAGGTGGAATTCGCAGAACCCGGGTGGGCCTACCAAGGCATCAGTATGAATCGTCAGGGATATTGAAAAGAAACCGACGTGCCAGGGCAGCTGGCACGTGTAGATTCTCACTGTTTTGGAAGGTGATTTCAACATTATTCTTGTCCTTGATAGCCATTTTCTTGCGCGTCGATCACTCGGCAACTGTTCCCTGGACCGAATACCGCTCTACCATTGCGTTACAAATTGCTGTGGCGCAACGAATTACATATCAAGGAAGTTGATACGCCACCCTCGATTACATGCCGAAAAGGCAGGAATGGCGCCATCATCGAGATAAACAAGGCGATGATCGCTTGCGCTACAAGCAACTCAATCAACGTGAAAGCCCGCTTTCGCTCGACCAGCGCACATCCTCGGAGGCGGCCACAGCGTCAAAAACGCGATGATGGCGATCACCACGAGCAACTCAATCAACGTGAATGCCTTCGATTACCTTCGACCGACGCCTTCGCCAGAAAAGGGCAAAGCGTCAGGAACTCGATGATGGCGATCACCACCAGCAGCTCAATCAACGTGAATGCTCCCAATGCCCTCGACCGACACTCTCCCCACAAAAGGCTACAGAGTCAGGAACGCGAAGGCGATTACAAGCGCTTGTTTGGAGAGGGCGAACGGCAGCCGCGCATCCGGTCGCCCGGCTCATGCTGCGTTCCTGTGAAGCGTACCTACCCGTCGATTAGAGGTTGCCGAAGTGCCACTCGCTGTGCTATCGGTGGTAGTCCCCAACTGCGGAACCACCCCCAGAATGCCGAGCGACAACCAAGAGGATCAACAATTTGAAAAACTTCGCAAGGCCATCCAGGTCATATTGCGGGACGCACCAGCCGGCTACGACTCACTGCGAAGGAGGCTGCGTCGATTAAACGATGTGGTTTGCGAGGAAACGGCCATCGCGTTGGGGCCGGCCCTAAATGAGCGTGTGCGACGCCTGCCGCACGCCACCTACGAAGAAAAGAAGGAGCTGTCCAGATGGCTCAACGCCGAATTGCGAGAATTCGGGCTGGCAATCGAATGCCCGAAAACGGGGCAACCGACACTCTTGCATGCAAACCCAACGCACGATGCGGAACGTGGAAGGTTTCGCCTTGACCGCATGGATGATCAACATCGCTTCACAACAACTCTCACGTCCACCGAGTTGCCTATCATCAAACTTCGGTCGGCCGACATTGCTGTAGCACGACATCGGGCAAGGAACGATCGGTCCATTTGATAAACGACCCGTTATGCCATTAAGAATTTGTTTAACATTTTCTGCTACGAGTGTTCGTGGTACACAAAAGTAGTTATATCCCACGAGTTAACGCTCATGTCGCAGGTTAACGCTTCGTCAACAATTCACGCCGCGGAGGTCCTTTGAATGAAACTTCCATAGTTCTTCAACCCGTACGCGAGTTGACGCCAATCGAGGGCATCGAAGTCCCAGTCATCGTCGCCGATGCCGGCGCGAACGCACGGTTCGCCTACGCCGAATTCTTCGGCGACCAGATCGCCAGCGATTATACCCGCAGGGCCTACCGCCACGCCGTCCACCGTTTCCTGAAATGGTGCGAGGCCGAAGACCTCGACCTTGCCCGCATCCCGCCCGGCGGCGTCGGTCACTATATCCGCACGCTCATGACGACCGATAGCAGGCCCGCGTCGAAGCCGACGCGCAAACTCCACCTGGCCGCGATCCGGAAGTTCTTCGATGCACTTGTGCAGCGCCACGCCGTCGCGCTCAATCCCGCGTCCTCTGTTCGTGGCCCGGTCGTTAGAAACGTCATCGGAAAAACGCCGGCGACCGACCCCGCCCAGGCCCGCGCTTTGCTTCATTCTATTGATACGTCCGGCGTCATCGGTCTGCGCGACCGGGCGATTCTTGCCACCTTGATGTACACGGCCTGCCGAGCCGGCGCGGTCTCGAAGCTCCGGCTTCGCGACTATTACACCGACGGCCGTCAGCATTATCTTCGATTCGACGAGAAGGGCGGCGTGGATCGGCAGATTCCGTGCCGCCATGACTTGCAAGGCTATATCGAGGAGTATATTGCGGCCGCCCCAGCGGGCGATTCTGACGCGCCGCTCTTTCGCACCGCGCTCGGCCGGACACAGCAGTTAAGCGACCGTCCGTTTGAGGCTAAGGACATCCACCGTATGGTGAAACGGCGACTCGCAGCCGCGGGTTTGCCGACAATCCTCACTTGCCACTCATTCCGGGCGACGACGGCAACGGACTTGCTGGAGCAAGGCGTACCGCTTGAAGACGTGCAGGAATTACTCGGCCACGCCGACCCGCGAACGACGAGGCTCTATGATCGCCGCGACCGTTCGGTCACGAGGAATGTCGTTGAACGCATTTCTATATGAAAGGCGATAAGGCCGGGGAGATTAGATAACTTTTTTTCATTATGTTTCTTGCACCAAGACCGCAGTCTCTACTGCAATGAGGGGATTCTGGCTTTCGCCAGTGCCGACCTTATCACGATCGCGATATCATACGACTATGCTGCGCGCAACCCCGAAACGACGCGCACCGTTTTTTGAAAATCAGGGAAGCAGCTTATTCAATTCGACAGCCGCTTCCCAGGGCACCTGCCGCCTGCCGAGAAGCACATAGAGGAAGCCGCCGCGATCCGTTACATTTCCCGGCGCTACAATGAGCACGTCGATCCGGCCATCCGCGTTGATGTCGGCGGCAGCCGGCCGAAACGCATAGTCGTACGCCGCGGTGCCGCTGATCCGGAAGCTGCCGGGAAGGGCCACAGTATTGAGCTCGTTGGCATCACACGCCGTGTTTGCCACACCTGAAAAAAGATTAGCGCTGCTCCACCCGCCAGCCGGCTGAAGCACGATATATATCGATCCCGTGGTCGTCCCTGGGTCGCCCAGACAACCCGACGGCGAACCGCTGTTCTTGACCCCGATCAGCAGGTCCATCCTGCCGTCATCATTGATATCGGCGATGCTCACTACGCTTGGCACGGGCGAACTGATCCAGGAGGGGCGGTTCGTTGCCGTATCGATGATCGTCGAAGCATTTGTGTAGATGTCGTAAGGCGCGGCCACCGTCCCCGTTGGCCAGCTTCCGGCCGCGCGTCCGTAATAGAAGTAAATCCTGTCAACGTCGCTCACAATCAGGTCCCTGAATCCGTCGTTATTGAGATCGGCCACCGCCACGCTGTTGCCGATTGTGAGATAGTTGCTGGCGGCGGCGTTCGACACGAACTTGACGCCCCATGCCGGGTTGTTGGCGTTGATGACCGGTCCGAGGCCCTTGGTGTTCGTAGCGCTCCACGTCCAGTCGCCGGGAGTCGTCCACGTCGCGCGGCTCTTGCCGAACAGGAGATACGCCCCCGCGCCAGCGCCGCCGCTGTTGCCGCCAATCAGAAGGTCATCGATGCCATCGCCGTTCACATCTCCGGCGGCGAGCGAGAAATTGCCGACAGCCGCCGCATTCGAGAGGCTTGTCGCGGAGAGCGAGAATCCGTCGGCGATGCCGATGGTGTTGTGGGCTGTAGTCCACGTCTTTGGCAGCGACGCGCCATCGCAGGCAGTCACCAGGCTGCACCAGTTGGCCGAGCTGCGACCCCACACGAAGAACAGATATTGCGTCAATGGGTTGAGATGCTGCGCGAATACAATGTCCTTGATTCCGTCACCGTCCATGTCGGCGACAGCCGTTGCGCCCGGCGCGATGGTAAGACCGTAATTGACGAGCAGCCCGGCCGTGCCGTCGAGCGCGGACGTGAGAGTAGTGCCGTCGGCAAACGATCCCTTGCCAAAGACAATGGCGCTGGGGTAGCCCCCGATGACGATATCATCGTACGCATCGCCGTTTACGTCTCCCGTAGCGACCGTCTTTCCGAAACCGATGATAGAACTATCGTTGGAAACCACGAATCCAAGAGACCCGTCACCGCCTGTGACGGCGTTTAGATCCAGAGCATCTCTCACGGGCCAGCCGGTGCGACTTCCGAACGCGACGATTACGCGCGCGGTGCCCGCCGCGCCGTTTCCGATTACGAGGTCCTGTATGCCGTCGCCGTTGATGTCGCCGACAGCCACTGCCGCGCCGGCATCGGTGTCGGGCGTCCCGTCCATCTCCAGTGCGGCAGTAAAGCCGAGGGCGCACGCCTTGCCCTGGCAGCAGGTGTTCTTCGTCTGCTCCCGGTACCACACAATGTCGTCAAAGCCATCCGAGGGGTCCCTGCGAACGAGCCGCCCCTCCAGGGCAATATTCTTGAGTGTGTCGTCGTCCGTGGCGCCGTCCAGCGGGCCTTGGCCCTGCATCGAGTATGAGCCGTACTTGTCTTTCCCGTGCGATATCAAGGCCCACATCACATTGTCGCCGGAGACTGCCGCATCGTGCGCTGAAGCGATCTCGATCGCTCCTTTTGCGCGTTGACTCTGAAGGTCAAAACAGGACGACACGTCGGCCGAGAGCGCGGATGCGCCAGAGACGGTAGTCCTCTGATCGACGCGGTACTGCATCCGCCGGCCCCAGCCGTCGAAAGCATGCTCCTCCGGAAGACCGAGGGTCCTGACGGGCGGCATCCCGGCGTACTCCGAAGCTCCCACTGCCGAGGCGCAGTGGCCGGATTCCAGTTGCTCCATCCCGAACACGGCGCTGCCCATTAGATCGCTGATGCCGGCCGGGCACGGACGGCGATGATGCGCCGCCATGAATCCCTGCATCGCCGTTTCGATGGCGTGCATGCGCTGAAGCGTGATGTCCGCACGCTCAAGGTCGGTGCTCCCACTGCCGCCCGGCAGCACCGAGACCATGATGATGCCGCCGACGGCGATGAGCGCGCTCATCTGAATGAGTGAGAAGCCCCGCTGGGGGCGATTGTCATAATGCATGAAGCGACCGGATGCTGTTGCAGATATGCAACCCTACAGCGGTCCGGTTTCTTGTTAAAGCGCTTTCTGCCGTCGCCTTCCTGGCTCGCACCGGGAAGCCGGATTCCGGCTTCCCGTAATCATCATTACTGGAATGACTCGCGATAGGTTGCTAACCGGTCGGCTGGTCCATCGCATTAGCGGGATGCGGCCCGGTTAGAATTTGAGAACTATGATGCTGGCATTCCCACACGGAGTCATTAAGCTGTAATCCGTTCCAAATAAAGTCTATAAGGCCAGTATTGTATGGTGGCGAGGTCCCGCATGTGCATGTTGTCGTGCGGAGAGCCACAAACTGATCGTAGCCCTTTATTGCTACTTCGCCCTGACAAATAATTGACATAGGTGTATTGATGTTTTCGTTACACGATTGTCCTTGAAGTGTCCGACACATCGCCAGCGGCAACGCATTTGTATTAATGTTGATCGCCATCGCCGGACTCGTTGATAATACCGTACACCCGATCAGGGCCGCCGTGGTTAATAATTTGGTCTTCTTCATATGTTTACTCTCCTCCTGTGAATAATGGTTAATCGGTCGGCGAGGTTCTGCCACCGTCTCGAATGTGGGCGCCCATGCCGCATTCTCCGGTCTGCGGCCCGCTCTGAACCAGCACCGGTTCCTCATCCTCGTCAAACTGAATGATGCTGACCTGCGGACCCGATCCCGAGGGACCGTAGGCGCTCGCATCGCTTGCAGCGATGGCTGTCGCTGCTGCAATCGCCGTTAATACGTAAATCGACTTCATAAGACTCCTGTCAGTTGTTGCACAATCAGTAACTTGAGATCCAGTATAATTCACTTGTCTTAATAATTAGTTAAAATGCTCGACAATTCGTTAACCATTTGATTTCCCGTGCCTGCCTCATCGGCGGGCCGGAACGGCGTCCGGGGCTACGGCAGAATGAGCCATAGAATGAAGCCGTTCAGGCTCACGGGCTCAATGTGCATATCCCCGATGTCGCCGCAGACGAACGCGCCGCTGTACCGGTTGACGTGAAGTTCGATGGCATTGTCGGCGGCCCACGCGCCGTTTATTACCTGGCCGTCGTTGCCGGAGCAGCCTATCGCCACGCCGGCCCCGGTCGGGTAGGTGTAGGCGTAGACGCTGGTGTCGGCCAGCGCTGCCTGCGCCGGATCGGCTGCCATGACGCCCGCGAGTGTCACTGCGGAGAGCGCGGCCTTGAGTAATGGTCTTGTCGGTTTCATGTTCCCCCCGTTGGTTGGTTAAATGTGTTGTGTAGTCTTTCCAGAGTACCACGCAACTGTGACATTACTGTGACAGCCGGATGAAACATTTGTGACAATCGTGGGGACTGAAATGGCCGATTGCAGCCGCTCTTCGCAGAGCGGCAGCGCGCGGCCGTCGGCCGCGCGCCCGTGGTGAAAGCGTCAAGCAGTGGTTAGATGCCGCCGAAACCGTCGTAGCAGCAGATGTACGGAGTCGCGGGCGACCAGCCCGGAGGCGCCCAGGGCTCCCCGGTAACAGATTCTCCGCCCGACGCGAAGGTGATGCAGTACCGGGCCTTGCGGTCCGGTGCGGCCAGCCACGGCGAATGAGATTCGCAGGGCACGATGCCGTCCTCGATAATGTCGGCCGGCAACGTGGGCGGCGGGCCTGCGTTAAGCGCCAGCGCCGCGCCGGGGCCTCCCAGTACGCTCATGACGGCAAGCGCCGTCATTGCAGTGCGTGCAGTATTCTTCATGTCCATCCTCCCGCGATGTCGTTTCATGGCTGTTAATCATTATTAAGAATAGCGGGAAATGGTTAACAAGTACTTACTCCAGTGTGAACCTTTTGTGACAATTGGGGCGTCAAAACGTTCCACGGATGGCGGCGGAGCAGAGCCGGCTGGCCGGCGTGACGCGCTCGTTGTACACCCACTGCGAGGGAGGCGAGCCGCCGTCGTGGCACGCGCAGCGCGCGCCGGTCGCGGGCGGTGTCGCGCCGCAGCCGTACCCGCTGTCAGTGAATGCCTGCGAATGCGCCCCGTCCGTCGCGTAGTAGCGGGATTCATAGACCTGCATCTTGCCGGAAAGCGGAAGACCGTCATCGAGCTTTCGATCCACCGCCGCGATATCGACGGGGTCGAATGCCTGGTACGGGTCCCGCGTCATGGTCAGTCCGACGACGCTCTTGCCCAGGATCAGGTTGTGCGCGGCAAGCACCGTCACCGTCGGGTTGACGCCCGTGTAGTTCCCGGTGTTGGGCGCGGCGAACCTCATGCCGTTTCGCACCGCCCACCCGAATCCCGCGCCGCGCGCCGTAATCCCCGCCGCCGGCGTCACGACGCCTGCCGGGTAGCCGAACTTGTCGCTCAAGTGTTCGATTTCAGGGATTACAGACGTTCCCGGTCCGGGGTCGCCGGCCATGTTGAAGTTCGGATCGCCGAGAATTGTGTCTGCCGAGGCGGTGGCGGTTCCATTGTGCCCGATCATGCCGGCCGCAGAAAGGTGGTACCAGAAATTCAGGTACTCGCGGCTGGCCCGCTCGTAATAGACCGGTTCATAGCAGCGAACGGTCGGGTCCACGAGCATCCCGTCGCAGGGGCCGATGATGCCGTCGCCGTCTCCACCGGAAGTGAGCGCGAATCCCATCGCCGCCGGGTCGGCGCAGTCGCCGGGCAGGCAGCCGAACTTCGCCTTGAACGCGGCGGCGGCCGTATTGAACCGTTCGTACTGGGAGACCGTCGCGCGAACCTGCGCGCTCCGGACCAGGTCGCGGCCGACCACGACGCCGCCCACGATCAGCCCGATGATGATGATGACGATCGACAGCTCGACCAGCGTGAATCCATGGATATCGATTTGATTCTTCTGTGGCATCCCCTGCCCGTTTCTCGATTTGAGAATCGTTCCACTATGCCATCCCAATGCTTACGAATCGGTTAACGAAGCCGCCGGCTGGCGACCGCCTCGCTGAGCGCGGCGCAGAGTTCGGCGCTGCCGCCGCTTCGCGCGACATCGAGCGCCGAGAGCAGCCGGTTGTCCCGAAGCGACACATCCGCACCCTTCGCAAGAAGCGCGCGGCAGGTGTCGGCGTCGCCGAATCCCGCCGCCACCTTGTGCAGTGGCGTCTCCAGGTTTCGATCTCTGGCGTTCACATCTGCCCCGGCGTCTATCAGCCTGCCGATCCGCTCGTTATTGCCCACAACGATCTGCCCGCCGGTATACGCCCAGTGATGCAGCAGCGTCTGGCCCGTGTTGTCCTTTGCGTTGATGTCCGCGCCGTGGCGTTGCAGCAGCTTCACGGTTTTCATGTCCTGCGCGAACATCAGCGGCGTCCGGCCCCGCAGGTCTCTTGCACCCACATCCGCGCCTGCCTTGAGCAGCGCCTCGATTGCGCCGTGCGCTCCCGCACCCGCCGCCACGTGCAGCGGCGACTGGCCGAACTTGTTGGGAAGGTTAACTTCCGCCCCTTTTGCCGTAAGCTGCTTTATCGCGCGGCTGTTGTCGTGCTGCGCCGCGTCGTGCAGCGTCGGCAATCCTTCAATGGTATCTTCGGTCATGTTTCCCCCATCGATGTCTGTGCACGCTTCATAAATAGCACATCGGCGCGCGAACGTGTGTGATGTTTTTGTGACAGTCTTGGTCGTTCTGCGCAAGTAATTGACCTTGCGGCGAAAACTGGGTCAGAACCCGGTGATGAATATCAGCGAGCATGCGGGGTTCTTATGCGCGACCTTGTAGTCCGCCGTTGCGGCGCTGGACGACGTGGCGCAGTGTCGCGTCGCCGTTATGAAGTTCGGCGTGTATGAAAGCACCTGCCCAGTGCCGGGCTTTCCGTCGTCCACCATCTTGTCGATGGCCAGTGCGTCCTCCGGCGATAGCGCCGGCATCATGGCGGGATTGTTCAGACCGGGATAGGACGACTCCCCGCCCATTCCCATCATCCCCGGAACCGCACACGTCCCGCAGCCGAACACAATGACGTGGCCGTAGTCCGCACGGTAGGCGCCGAACGTATCCATGTACGAGGCGGCGAAGTGCATCGTATAGCCGCTCTCCGGTCCGGGTCCGCGCGGGATGTTGAGGCCGTGGCCCAATCCGCCTCCCGTGGCCGGATTGCCGGTTCCCGTGAACGCGCCTTCAATGAACCCTGCATTGGAAAGATGCTGCCAGACGCGAATCCCTTCCCTGACCTCCTGATCCGTTCCGTTGAGTGTGCCGGCCGACGACGTTGTGCCGCCGATGAAGCTGTTGCCGTTCCCGTTGCAGGTGCTTGCGGTCTTCAGGTCGCTCGCCGCCGTTTCAGGACAGCCGGCAAGCGAGCTCCACGCTTCCTCCGCCTTCGGGAAATCCCCCGGCAGGTAGCCGTACTTGTCGCGGAACAGCTTGGCTGCGTGCTTGAACTGGCTGACATCGGAGACGATCGCCTTGAGCTCGGCCGAGCGAATGATCCCCCGGCCGATCAGAACGGCACCGATGACCAGGCCGAAGACGATCAGATAGATGACTGTCTCAATCAGTGTGAAGCCTGCCGACTCTCTGCGCTGTATCTGTGCCACAGTGGTCCCTCCGCGCCGGCGCGCTTGCTTGCCGCTCGGCCCGAGCAGTATGCGCTCGTCAGGGTTAACAACCTGTAAACATCGTTCGCCGCGGCTGTGCCTGTATCGGGTTCCCGCCGTCAATCGGGCGGGGATACCCGAACCTGTTCAGGCAATCCTCCCAGAATTTACAGTGCGGAAGATTCGCTGGTGACGACGTTTATCACGCATGCGCCCCAGCCGCAGCAGTCACCCCCGATGCCGATGTTGTTCAGCACGTCGCACCATTTCTTGCATTCCCGCGGATTGCCGAATTCCTCGTAAATATGAATGGTGTCGCCCGTAGAGAGCATGCAGCCCTTAATTTTGTTCTTGACGATCGTCGTCGTCTCGAAGGCCAGCACACTGCCCGAAGGCGACATCGCGAGCATACCGGCCGTCGCAATGGCGGCCAGGAGCGTCAGTTTGAACTGCTTGAGCGTTGCGATTCTCATAATTACCCCCTGAGATTGTGATTCGCGTATAGTCCATTCATCGTACCGCTGTTGTGTGACAAATCGGCGACACAATTATGAACTATTTGTGACATTGCACTGTCCGGCGGAGTGCCAGCACATCCCACCCAACAGGATTGACTTGGACCTTCAGCGGCTTGGCTGGATGTTCTATTCATTTGCCATCTTCCACCACAAGCGCCGCCGGCTGTCATAAAGTTGTAACACTTCTGCAGTACAATGAGGCAGTTGCAACTGAACCAAGAGAGGAAGTTACGCATGACCAATCCGAACCCGCTGCATCTGGCCAATACGGCACAGAACATGGCCCGCAACGCTCCGCAGGGCGACGCCCAAGCCTTTCACAAGATTGCGATGATCTCGATGGTGGTGATGGCCGCCTCGTCCGTCATGCAGACGCTCCAGCCCTTGCTGCGAGACCTGATAAGGAAAGACAACGATCGGGACTCGCACCGCGGCCGGAGCCGTTGAGAGCGGCTACCACTGAATCGAATCGACGACCGTCGCATTTCCAGCAGCCGAGAGGCTTTGGCTGCCCTGCACCTCGCGTATCCACGGCACGCGGTGTCGGGCGAGGCCCTCGAAAAGGCGGATCGCCGGGCGAATTTCCGCATTGAGGTTTCTGCCCTTGAGCCGAATCTTTCCCCCGCCTACTGCCAGCGTGATCCCCTCCGACGGGTCGAAGTCGAACCGTTCGATGCCGTGATAGGGAATGGCGACGATGTTGCCGTTCGCCTGACGCAGCTCGACCGCGAGCGCGCGGTCGCGGATGCCGCGAAGCCAGCCGAAGCACCCGAGGTCGTCTATTTCGGGTTCGTCCGAGACGTGTGTCGCCTCGCTGTTGCCGTTGGCGCGGCCGACGTATTTCTCAAGAAGCCTACCGTTACCGCTCATAATCCTGCCTTTCCTGTTGCCGTTGCGCTTCGCTTGTGGCGACGGCCGGGTGCAGTTGTTCCAGCCGTTCCAGCGTCATCGCGCGTTGCTTTAGCTCGCGGCCGTTCACCAATTCCGTCGCCGAGAGGCGCGCGTCGGAGCGGCTGACCGCCGACTTCAGCGCCGCCTTGTCGCCGGTGTAGATCGTGGCCCGCTCGCGGCCGCGCGAGACCGAAACGTAGAACTGTTCGCGCGACGCCGCCGGGAAGCTCTGCGCCGATTCTCCGATCAGCACGCGCTGGACGGTGCGGCCCTGGCTCGCGTGACTGGTAACGACATAGCCATGCGTCAAGTGCCCGTAGTCCTTCGCCACCGTCCAGCCGTTGGCGAGGGTGATATTCCCATTGCCGTCGAAGCCCTTGACGGTAAAGGTCGCACCGTTATTGAGCCGGTGCAGGCCGTCGGCGGTCTTGCCGTTCCGCGTGATGCGGATCAGCTCGCCGGGCGCGATCGGCAGCAGGCCGGGTTTGTAGAGCGTGTACTTCGCCGCGTGTTCGACCGGCGGCGCGTCTTCGCCGACAACGACGCGCTCGCCCTTGCCGTAGCCCTTCGCGTTCTGGTGGAACTCCAGCACGTCGCCGGGTTCTAGGTTAATCTGATCGCCGCGCTCGGCTTCCGTGTAGTGCGTGTTGTGGAGCGTCAGCACCTGCCGCTCGCGTCCGGCAAGCCGTTTCGATTGCTTGAGCTTGGCGCGGATTTCATCGGTGATCCAGTCGCCTTCGCGGTGCGTGGGACTGACCACCAGCGCCGACTTGCCTTCCTCCAGGCTCGCGACGTAATCATCCGCCATGAGCTTGTAGCGGTCCGTCTCCGTGACTTCGCGCACCCAGCCCAACCGGTCGAGCGCCTGAAGCCCCTCTTCCGTCCGGCCCAGCGACAGCGACTTGACCGCTTCCTTGTACGCGCCACTCTGCCGCTGAATCTCCCTGATCTCCGCCGGCACTAGGCCGGCCTGTTCTTCGAGCAGTCGCAGCGCCGCGCCGCGTTCAACACTTCCGTGCTGGCGCCTGTCGCCGGAGAGAATGACGCGGGCGTCAATTTGCTTCGCCAGGTCAAACACATGGCCCATCGTCTTCGTGCCGAGCAGGCCGGCTTCGTCGATCCACAGCACCTGCCCCCTCGCCTGTTGCTGCAACTCGCCATCGACCAGCAGCCGCGCCACGGTCTCCGCGTCGGCGAAGCCCTGATCGCGCAGCACGCCGCGGCTGGCGTCGGCCGAGGGCGCGAACGTGAAGACGTGTTTCCCGCTTTTCTCAATCGCTTCAACGGCTTCCGACATCATCGAGGTCTTGCCCGTCCCCGCGCCGCCGCGAATCAGCATGACTCGGTCGGGCGAGTTGAGGATGTGCAGCACGGCACTCCGCTGATCGGCGTTGAGCCATTCGCGCGTGAAGGCATGCTCGCCGCTTGCGAGCTTGCGGCAGGTGCCCCTGCCCTGACGCGCGAAGTCAATGATGCGCCGCTCTTCGGCGACCACGTCCCCGGTCGTGACGAGCTGCTCCCCGTCGCGCTCGCCGCGCACCAGGTTCGCGCGGCCGAGATTCTGCATGATCGTTTTCGCCGAGGCCGCGCCGTAGGACCGCTTGAGCGCCGCCGTCACGAGCTTGCGCTCCGACAGCACGGAGCTGCGCTCGAACGAGTGCTCGATTGCCTTCGCGACGGCATCGCCGGCGGCGCGGTCGTCCTCCGCGATGCTGTCCAAGCCCAGCCGCGCCTTGATCCCATTGAGCGCCGCCAGTTCCGCCGACGTCAGCCGAGATTTCCACTCGCGGCCGAGTTCATCGAACGTCAGATCCTTGCGCTTGCGCTCGCGGGTCTTCGCTCCCAGGTCGCCCTTCGTCGCGGCATCGGTGATGCCCCTCTCCCGCGCCTGTTCTTCTATGAGCGCCGTTCGCCGCGAGAACTTGGAAAGCGCCGCTTTCGGCACGCCGGCCAGCTCCCAGCCGTGCCGCGTCCGCTGCACGGCAAGGCCCAGTTCCTCCATGCGCCGCGCCAGCCGCGAATGAAATACCGCCTCGAAGAACGGCGCGTCGCGCTTGAGGCCGGCGAACTGCCCGGCTTTCCAGCGTTCTTCGATGCCGTCCCAGGTCGTGTTGAACACGAAGCAGTGCGCGTGCAGGTGCGGATCGGGAATTCCGTCCACCGGCCGGGCCGTGGTGTGGATGAACTCTCCCCAGACCATGTTGCCGGTCGTGCGATCCTCGTTCCGGCCGGCAAGCCTTACGCGCGTCTTCATTTCCGCTTCGATGTCCTGCATCGTCGCATCGACCGACTCACGAAAGGCTTCGAGGATTCGCTCGTCCTTGGTGAGGCCGTACAGCACCGACACGCTCTTCGGCACGTGGAAGTTGAAGTCGTAGCCGACGCGCCGCCCGGTATTCTGCCGCGGCGTCAATGCGTTGCCCGTTTTCGGGTCGATGTTGTCGCAGAGCGCGTCCCAGTCCTTCTGCTCGACTTCGCCGGCGAGGCCAAGGCGCTTGGCACCCTCGCCGCGCCAGTGGCCGGTAAGCTCCTGACCTTCCGAGTAATAGTCGGCGGTCGAGTAGTAGCTCTTCGCGCCTTCCGGCGCAGTGTTCTGGTTGATGCGAAGCATGATCCAATTCTACTTCGCAATAGTTGAGAATTAGTTACTTCATGCGCGACTCACGTGTTTCTTTCACGGCTTTCACGCCGGGGGCGTCAGGCCGCAGCCTCCCACGGTGAACAGCTCTTGTTTTCGTGACACGCAGCGCGACAGTCTCGCATTCGCAAACGTCATTCCCCGGTTGCAACCCTTGCCTGCGCGAAACGCATGGCTCTTTCTGCGAGTCCAGACGCCTGTCATTCGCATTGCAACTGAGGCGTGCATCGGGCTTGCCCTTGGACCTGCCTTCGTGCCTTGTCGTCAGAGCTTCGTCTTTTCCTTTTCGTGCCAGCCCCGCCGCGCGGCCTTGCTGATGGGCACTTAAAGCCGCCGCCGGGCCGGTCAATCAGAAAATCGTTTCCCCTGAAGGGACCCACCATTTTCCGCTGTGACCGGTAGCGCTTCGCTTAGGCCCTGCCCCCGGACTGTTGCGGCTTTCTTTGCAGTGCCATCAGGCCGCGATGGGCGCGGCCGGACACTTTGAAAAGGAGACGAATCATGACTGACAACAAGAACACTTCCGGACAGCCGTCCAAGACCCCGACGCACGTCGCGTACCAGGTGCGCGACCGCGAAGGCGCGAAGGCGATCTGGACCCGCATCGGCGCCGCCTGGGCGCACGCCGACGGCAAGGGCTTCAACCTTCAGATCGAAGCCGTTCCGCTCGACGGCCGTATCACCCTGCGTGTCGTTTCGGAAAACAAGGAGTAACCGCTGTTCAACTGGGGCGGGCTTCGCGGCCCGCCCCCTTTTTCGAGAAAGGATTCTCAATATGACACACTTCACCGTAGCGATACTCGTGCCACAGTTCGTGGCCGACGTTCCCGCATTCATCGAACGCCAGATGTACCGCTTCAGCGAGCACCTCGACGTACCGCCGTACGTCTGCTACTCGCCGCAGGAGGCCGCGGCCGAGATCGCCGACACCATCCACCGGCTGGAACTGATCGTCAGCCGCAAGGAGTCGCACTACGACCTCGACAAGTGCCGCCAGGAAATCGAAGACCTGCGCCGCACGACGCCCGAGGAACGCTACCGCGAGCGGCTCAGGTTACACGAACGATTCAACGACCAGGGCGAGCCGTTATCGACGTACAACCCGGACAGCAAATGGGACTGGTACGTCATCGGCGGCCGATGGGACGGCTGGATCAACGACATCGAGACCGGCAGCGAGCGCTTCGAGGACAACACGGCCACGACGCAGCAGGCCATTGAGCGCGGCAAGATACCGCACGCCATCGTGACGCCCGACGGGGCGTGGCACGAGCGCGGCCGCATGGGCTGGTGGGCCGTCCTGTTGACGGAGAACGAGAACTGGGACGACCAGGCCCGCGCCCTCTTCGAGTGCCATCCCGAATGCCGGGTGGTCATCGTCGATACCCACATCTAGGGAGGCCGACATGACCATCAACCCGTTCTACTCCCGTCGAAATCCGGTCCCGCCGCCGTGCTTCGTCGCCCCGCTATACGCGAGGCTCCCGCGCGCTCCGGTCAACGCCAGCCCGGTGCCGAGGCTCACCAGCCTTTACCACTTCGAGCGCGCCGGCGAATACGGCGACCGCGGCTATCCCGGCAACTGCGGCGGCAACCTGATCCGCGACCTGCTACTTTACTTCCGGCCGCAAAATGTCTGGGACCCAATGTCTGGTAGCGGAACCTGCCGCGACGTGTGCCGTGAACTGGAAATCCCCTGCGATTCCAGGGACATCCACGGCGGATTCGATGCCGCCGATCCGGACCAACTCCCGGCCGAGCGTTTCGACTTCGTCTGGATTCACCCGCCGTACTGGCGGCAGAAGCTCTACGCGGCGGATTCGCGCGACCTGTCGCGCGCGCCGACGCTTGCTGCGTTCCTCGAAAGCTACGCGGCGGTAATCGCCAACTGCGCCAAGGCATTGACGCCAAACGGAAAACTCGCCGTTCTCATGGGCGATTACTGCGACCGCCAGTCCGGGTTTGTGCCGCTCGTCTATCACACGAAACGGCTTGCCTTCGACGCGGGCTTGCGGCAGTGTTGCACCGACATCATCCGTTTCAGCCACGGGGCATCGAGCAGCCGCAAGGTATACCGATCATCGTTCATCCCCGGCCTGCATGACGTGTGCATGGTGTTTCAGAGGTAAGCCTATGACCGACAACAAAGAACGGACTTCCTACTGTACGCAGGTGCGTGCCCGCGAGCTGACACCCTCCGCGAGGTTCGTCTTCAATGAAGTGCTCGCCGCGATGCAGGACGCCGAAGAGCTCGGCGGCCCGGATGGTGAGGCATATCTCGACCTGATGCAGGCCATTATCGATGAGGCTGCCCTGCGACAACAGAACTGCGCCGAGAGACTCGCTGACAAAGCTGACGAGACCTGAACGGCACCGATTTGCACGCATGAATCGGATTGTTCTCCGTTGATGAAACCGCGCCCGCGACCTGAAGACCGGCACGCTAAAGCCGCCGCCGAGCCGGGCAAGCTGCCAAAGCCGCTTTCCGCAGGCGGAAGCCTTCGGCTTTTCGCTTGACCCAGCCCGCTCCTGTCGTCGCTTCGGCTATCGCGGCTTTGCTCACGTGCCGTCAGGCCGCGATGGGCGCGGCCCTTAAACAACTCGGAGACAACCGTATGACAAACCGCAAGAAACCCACCAAGAGCAATGCACACGGAGACGGTCAACGCTTCGGCGACGATCAGCCTATTCCCGCCAGGTCACTCGAAAGACATCACGACTGCTATGGCGGCATCGGAGCCACGGTATATGAGACCCGCTTTCCAACCGGTGCCCGCCGTTACAGTGTCGTATTCCGACGCGACGTAAGCGACCTCACGCTCGAAGGGCCATTCCATTCACTCGGCCAGGACGAACTTATGGACCTCGTCGCGGCGGCATCAAACGCCTATTTCCACATTCGTCACCTGAGATTTCTCCGCAATTGCGGACACTTGCCCGAACTGCCTTTTGACCAACTCACCGAGGCCAACGGTTGGCAACCGGCTCACCCGGAAGAATACTTCGCGTCTCAAATCGAGAAGGATTAGCCCGGTTTGTTCGCAACGGCCGTGCCAGGCGTGACCGCGCATGTCACGTTCCTTGCCATTGAAATACAAGGAGAACCCTCCGGCTCGGAGCCTGACCGGCAGGTAGGGTGTCCCGGCGCGCCGGGATGACCAGCGCCTCGCCCCGCGGCCGGTCGCATCGGGTCCCAGCCGCCGGTGAGAACCCGACGGCGACGGCCTTATACGGCAGTCAATTCGGCCCTGCCCCATGTTCCGAAACGGAACGACCGCCCGGCAATCATTGCCTACCAACCACCTGAAAACCCACTCGAATCGAACCCGTTTCCAACCGCTAAAGAACGTGGTACACCGAATAAGCCCGCACGAAAAAATGTTGTCAGACGTCTCCCCTTAGCGCTGCTAAGGACAAGTTTCACCGTGAAAGCCTGCATGAAAGCATGTCAGCTTGCCATCATGCTGGCATGACAGATGGAAGGACGGCAGGCGTGCAAGCCGGATGGAAAGCAACCTGTCTTGATTGCTTGAATGTAAGCAGACAGGCATGTCAGCTTGCCTGATTGCAGGCAGGTAATCAAGACAGGTTGCTTGCAGGACGGCGAGCTTGCATGTCGGCAGCAAATACTGCTTGCCAGCCTGCATGAAATCATGCTATCCGTCTTACATGATTATCGTCGTAGCGAACTCCAAAGGCGGCGTCGGCAAATCGACGCTCGCCGTTCACCTGGCCGCGTGGCTCCATGAGCAGGGCCATCGGGTGACGCTCGCCGACTGCGACACGCAGCAGTCATCCTCCGAATGGATACGCGAGGCGATACCGGACATCAAAGCCGTTCGACTCGACAACCCCGATATCATATTGAATGAACTACCGATTCTGGCCCAGGACGCCGACTACGTCGTGGCCGACGGACCGGGCAGCCAGACCGAAACGAGCCGCGCGCTGTTGCTGCGCGGCGATCTTGCCATTGTTCCCTGCAAAGCCAGCATGTTAGAGGTCCGCGCGCTGGCCAAAGCAACCGAGGTCCTGCGGCAGGCCCAGGACATCCGCGGCGGAATCCCGAAGGCCGTGATCGTCCTGAGCATGGTCGGAAAAAACTACCGGCTGACGCAGGACATGAAGGATGCCGCGGCCGCGCTTTCGTTGCCGATGGCAACGACGGCGATGACGCTCCGCCAGATTTACGCAGACGCGCCGGGGCAGGGGTCCGTCGTGTGGAATCTCGGCTCCCGCGCCCGCGAAGCGGCGCACGAAGCAGAAGCGCTCTTCCGCGAGATTCTGCCGGACGCCGTCGCGCCGGCAGCACGTCAGGCCGTGAAGGCATAGGACGTGATCGCCATGGCCGAACGACGCACGCTCACGCAAGGACTCAAGGAAACGCCGCCTCCGATCGACACTGCCAAGGAAAAGGCGTTTGTCTTCGGAGACAAGGAATCGCCCAAGCCGGCCGCGCCCGTCGTTGCCGCGGCGACACTCAATCGTGTGCCGATCAGCACGCGCATCCGCGACGACTTCGCGCGGGCGCTGAAGCGCGCGTCGCTGGAGCGACAGCTTGAGGGCAGGGAGCCGAACACGCTTCAGGATATTCTCGAAGAAGCCATCGAGCCGTGGCTCAAGGCGAACGGCTACCTGTCTTGATCGCCGTCGAGGGCCGGCCCCACAATCACAGGCGCATCCGCAACTTCCGAAATAGTCGGGGGCGAGGATGCCGCCGATTCGAGCGGGAGTTCCTGTTGCCGGCCAGCGCCTTTGAGATGGTACGTCCGCACGAATGCGAGGCGGTCGCCGTTGAACATGAATCGGATGTTGACGAAGAACACGCCGTCCGACGGACTGCGGAACAGGAATTCCTTTTCGAGCAGCTCGCGCACGCCGCGCTGATAAGTGCGGTCGCTGATACCGTGATCCTTGGCGACGTACTGATTCAGCTTGATTTCGTCGGAGCCGGGATTGGCGCGCATTTCGTGATAGACGAGCTCGAACACCTGCAAGCCGGTCTTGGACAGGTCCGCCGCCTGCTTGATGCCATCGAGGAACATCTTTACGAATCGGCTGCTGTCCACTTCCTCTTCCCACCAGAAGCCCATGCCGCCGATGCCTTTGATCTCGCCGCTGCTGTTGTCAACGATGACCGAACCTCTGCCGCCCGGCACCTGAAACCGCTTGGTCCGAGTCGTGATGCCATTGGCAGTCGGCACGCTTGGATTCGTCCGGTAGACCGGGAATCCACGCTTGGTTGTGACCTGGTTATCCGGCATCGCCGCAATCTGTCGCACTTCCGTCATTTTCCACCTCCAAATTTGTCTGTAAACAGACAACACACTGGCAGACTAGCGACAGAAGCGCAAGTGTTTTTTGACGGTTCACCGACCGATCGTGACGGTCGCCCGTCAATTCGTGACGTTTCCGATTCAGGAAAATCAACGACTTGCGCCCTTGCTCTTTCTTACTACTAAATAGGGCACATGAGCCGCCGACGGCGCGCGCCCCCAAAGCGCTGGCGACGGCGGCGGCCCGCTGCAACCATGACAAGAACCGCCCCGAAACGGGACGGGGCTGTGGATAACTCTGTGAGTAAAGGGCCAAATCGCAACGAGAAGGCGACACCGATATGACAGGTGTTGCGCGATTGTCACAAGAGCCGTGTCTTCGAGTTTGCGGAAAGGCCCATTTGCCATCAGGAGGAGGTTCGAGCCAGCCGAACCGTCTTCATTCGCAATAGGAAGGCCGTATAAGCGCAAAGACGTCAAATACCCCACGTGGGAGGCATAAGACAGTCAACGCGATTCCCTGAACCGTCCTATTCGAGATCAGGGATTCAACATTGCCTGTACGAATGGAGCGATATCCGATCCATCGACTCGCGGCGAACCATCCGACTGCATATCGCTGTTCATATTCGCCAGCCAGACGGAGCACACCGATACATCAGGCGCATTCAGCAATGCCGCCACGAATAATGGCGCATCGTCCTGATCCACGTTGCCGCTGCAATCCATATCGCCGCGCTCGCAGGCCGGACTCCATCGAGCCAGATGAGGAGCATCCGTACCATCGATGTTTGTAAAAAACCCGCCGGCGACAACCTCGCCGCCGAACACCCCGAGGGCATTAAGCCGGGCATTCGATCCGTCTCCCATCTGCTGCCATGCGATGCCATCCCATCGAGCGACATTCGTCGCGTTCTGCGTTCCAGCCATCGTGAAGCGCCCGCCGACGATGAGATTGCCGTCGAACTCCGTCATCGCATTGACCGTCGGCGCGTCGCCGGTTACGCCATCGCCCATCGCGCTCCACGCCACGCCATCCCATGCCGCAACGCTGTTGGCCGGGACGCCGGCGGCACTCGTGAAGGGACCGCCGGCGATCAGATGTCCCTGATACAACGCAAGGGAATTCACGTTGTCATCCATACCGTTCAGCGGCTGATTCGGCACTGGCTCCCAACTGGCTCCGCTCCAGCGCGCGAGCTTGCTGGCCGGTATTCCACCGGCTGACATGAATATGCCTCCCGCGTAAGCTGATCCTCCGTCGATAGCGAGCGCCTGAACTCGGCCCGGAGTTCCCAGCCCCAGCGAATGCCAGACCTGACCGTCCCATGTTGCTAAGTTGCTGAAGCCGGCTGCCCCGCCGGCGATGCTGAATCTTCCGCCCAGGGCAAGCAATTCGTTGTAGACCCTGAGCGCAATCACCCGCGGAGGGTTGTTGGGATTGATGACCATGTCGCCGACGCCGTTCCCAACGTCCTGCCATGCCGCACCGTCCCATCGAGCGATGCAACTGACCGCGTTCCCGCCGGCAGACGTGAACCATCCGCCCGCGTAAAGGTTTCCCTCAAAGACGGCTAGCGCCATCACCCTCTCATTCATTCCGCCTCCCAGGACGGTCCACGCTGCGCCATCCCATGCGGCGACGTTGCCGCTGAATTCCGCGGGTTCAACGCCAGGATTGAGTCGTGTCCAGCCTCCGACGACGAGGGCCGGGGGAAGCGGTCCGGGGCCGTCAGGGTCCCATGTGACGATTGCATTCACGTTCGAGCCGATGCCCGGCACAACCTCATCGGGCCGCCAGCCGAACGGACAATCTGCCGCCGCAACAGACGACGAGGCAAGGCCGAGACCTGCCACCACGAGCGATCCGAGGTAACCGAAACGATACGGGAACATCTTTGCACCTCCGGGGAACCTGTGCCGCCGGGCACCGCCGGCAGCGGATCTACGCTTGCTGCTAAACTAGCAGCATACTGCGTTGAGTCTACCGTGCTGCGGATATGGCAGCAAGGCCACAACACAAGCCCGCGTACAGAAAGATGTGCGCGATGCTCCGCAACATGCGGGAGGAGGCGGGCTTGACGCAACGCGACCTCGCCAAGCGGCTCAAGATGCACAACACGATGGTCCACCGGTCCGAGATCGGCGACCGTCGCATCGACCCGGTGGAATTCGTCGCATGGTGCCGGGCCTGCGGGACCGACCCTGGCGAGATGATCCGGCAGATCAGTTGACCGCCGCGCGACAATAAGTAGTTCTAACCCACACTCCCGAAGAGCTATAGGTGCGCGAAGGGCTCCAATCGCGGAAACTCAGGACCGCTCGGTGTTTCCCGGCGAGCGAGGATTGAGGATAGCCAGGACATCCGTCGGTGATGGCGCATTCGTCAGCGCTTCGCGGGCCGTCAGCTCTTGGCAGACCGCCGCGAGTTGGGACAGCAGTGCGAGCTGCGCTTCAGGTTGCTCGGACGGCGTCACGAGGAGGAACACCAGATGCACAAGCTCTTGTGACGCGGGAGAGAACATCACCCCTTCGACGGAGCGGCCGAACACGACGATAGGCGCTTGCAAGCCGGAAACCCGTGCATGGGGGATTGCCACTCCGTTTCCCAGATCGGTTGAGACTTCCCTCTCTCGTTCGAATGTAGACCGGGCGATGCCGTCGTTCTTGATTCCGGACGGCAACCGGTCGGTCGGAATCGCTGCGACCAGTTCGGCGATCACTTGATCACGGGCAGTCGCGAACAGGTTGAGCACCATCGCACCGCGGGCCAGGGCATCAACTAACGAGACTGGCGACTCGTGCGGATACTCGTCCTCTATCTGGCCCACTACCTGTTCGAGAATGTCCTCCTGTGTGATGAGACCGAGTGGCCGCCCCTCGTCTTCTACCAGGTAAACTGAGTCTCCCTCGCTCTGCATGCGAGCCAGGACGGATTCGACGTTTTCGTCCGGATGGATTGCCTTCAAGGAACGCACCAATGGCGACCAATCCGCGTCGGCCGCGTGTGCGACCAAGTCCTTCGTCAGCAGGTAACCAAGAACTCGCCCCGTTTGAGGCTCAACAATCGGCCATCGGGAGAATCGTTCCTGTGATACCTGCGTCATCACGGTGTTGCGATCCGCGGACGCAGGAAGCCAACGAGCGCGCGCCCACGGCACCATGACGCTCCTCACCCGCTGAGTACGGATGTTGGAAATGTTTTCCAGGATGAGTTGGAGCCGCAAATCCTTGATCTTTCTATCCGCCGCTTCGCGATGCATGCCAGTGTCGGCGAGAACCAGGCGTGCCAGGGCAACCGCGGCTTCGGCCTCTTCGAAGACGGCTGCGTTCGCTCCCGCCTGTACCAAGTCCTCTCGTTCACTGAGGTATCTGGCCCGGACTAAGATTCGCATATTTGGATTGAGATTTCGGGCAGCGGCGACCACGGACGCGCGTTCGGATGAGTGCGGAAGCGTCAGAATCACGTAGGAGGCGCGCCGGGCTCCGGCTTGTTCAAGAATGCTGTCGTGCGAGGCATCACCGTAGATCGCCGTCTGTCCCTCCGCATTCAGCGACGAGACCGTGTCCATGTTCAGGTCGATGACGACCGTGGATAAGTTGGCCTCTCGAAGGAGCCGATGAACGGAGCGGCCGACCGGTCCGTAGCCGATCACGATGGCTAACCGGGTTTCCGCTTGAGTCGGCTGCGCTACGATTTCGGCCGCGGCCAGGTTCATTGCGGCGACTCGTCTTTCGGCCCGGCTGTTCAGGAGTCGCCAGAGCCGCGGCCGGGTCTTTAGCCATGATTCCATCTTCGGGAGTGACCGAAACAGCAAGGGATTCAGGGTGATCGAGATGATCGCCGAGGCGACCAGAACGTTGTGTCCGGCCTCCGGCATCAATCCATGCCGACTAGCAAGATCGGAAAGGATGAATGAAAACTCCCCGATTTGCGCCAGTCCAACGGCGACGGTCAGCGCTGTCCGTGGCGAATGTCCGAGGATAGCGACAATCGAAAGTGCGGCCAGGGGCTTTACAAGGAGAATGATCCCCAACGCCGCCGCAACCATGAGTGGTTGTTGAAGCAGAAACGCCGGATCGAAGAGCATTCCGACCGAGACGAAGAACAGCACGGCGAATGCGTCGCGCATGGGCAGCGCATCCGCTGCGGCTTGGTGACTGACGGGCGACTGCGCCACAACCATGCCGGCGAGAAATGCGCCCAAGGCCATCGAAGCGCCGAAGAAGAAGTACGAGCCAGCGGCAATTGCAATTGAAAAAACGAGCACCGTCAGCGTAAATAGTTCACGCGAGCGGAGCCGCGCTACCCGGACCAGGACCCAGGGCACGATCCGCGACCCCCCCAGCAGCACGATACCCACCAGCGCCGCCAGCTTGAGCAGCGCCAGTCCGAGCGTCTGCCACAGCGCCGGTTCGCTCGCCGGATTGGAAGTTGCCGCGGCACCATGCCCGCTGCCGAGAACCGGAATTAGGACCAACAGAATGACTGTGAAGATGTCCTCCACGATCAGCCAGCCCACGGCCACATGCCCTTGCGGCGAGCTGAGCGCGTCGGCGTCCATGAGGACCCGCATCAGAACGACGGTGCTGGCGACCGCCATCGCCATGCCGATAACGGCCCCGGTCGTCGGCGAAAAGCCAAATCCCGAGAATACCGCGATGGCGAACAATGTCGCAATGAGGCTCTGCCCGATCGCGCCGGGTATTGCCACCGCCTTGACCGCGAGCAGGTCTTTCAGATGGAAGTGTAGGCCGACGCCGAACATCAGGAGAATCACGCCGACTTCGGCCAACTGTTGCGCGACGTGAACGTCGCCCACGAAGCCTGGGGTGTGCGGCCCGATGAGAACGCCTGCCAGGAGGTAGCCGACGATCGGCGAAAGCCGAAACCGCTGCGTAATCAGCCCGAGCAGCCACGCACCGGTGAACGCGGCCGCGACCGTAGCAATCAGCGAAAGATCGTGCATGTTCGGTACCCTAGCATGTTCGTGCGATAGGTTCGAGGGCTTTTGGGCCTACACCAGCACTCCGGGAGGATAGTCCAAGTCGATCGCTACATTAGGCTCGATACCGCCAAGCCAGCCCAATCGCTGCCACCAATGCAGCGACTTGCGCCATTGATCGACTGCCGATTGAACGCGCATCGCCCCTGGATGAGACGACGCCGGAATCTGCCGAAGGATGTCGATGCATCCCGCGACATTCTGTAGCAGCAGCAGGACCGTCGCGTAGTTGATCAAGTGCATGATCGGGGCATCGGGCTTCAGGCAAACTCCCTGGCTGATGCACAAGCCGCGGTAGACCTCAAGCGCCTTGTCGTACTCGCCGATCCGCATGAGGCACACGCCGTAGGCGTTTCGAATTTCCTCGTTTTTTGCTCCGAATCGCGTGATCAATTCGATCGCTTCGCTTGGCTTGTTCTGATCAAGTAGGTCACGGACTTGAGCCAGCGCACGCTCTAATGTCGGAGGGTTGGATTTGCTCATTGCTCTGTGATTCCTGGAAGTCTGCGCGCCGCAGATGCGCGAACCGGGCGCGCAGGACCGGGTCCGCATTTACGAACTATTCGGATCGAGAATTGACGAACGAGAAACGTGCGGTGCGAGTCAAATCAGCCAGCGGCAGAGGATGGAGCAACGGGCGAGGAGGTGGCTACAGTTGGGATTCGTCGCGATCGTGGCCGACTGGCGGCGCAGGCCAGCAAAGTCAGGAGAGGACGATTCAGCATGAATCGCGGAAGCGTGGAAGTGCCGTTCATGACAGTCGCCGGCCGATCCTGACTTGGACGGTGCAAATGTAATCAGGTCTACATGGCCGGCGCGGCTAACCGCAGCTCGGTCATCCGATCGTGGTCCGCCAGCGTCCGGCATCAGGGACTGTGGTCTCGCCAGAAGCGCCAATACAACGCCAGACGCGAAGAGACGCGTTCCAGCGAGTTGCCAGGATGGCCGACGGTCGTTCATCGTGCTTGGATTCTAGTCGGAGCATGAACTCCTGCAACCATTGCGTTCGCCAAGCATTGCCTTCGCGTTTCATTTCGATGTCTTGCGCTCCTCACACCAGACCCATGGCCGTGACTTTCGGATCCGGTCCGTCATTCGTCCTGAGCCGCTTCGAGGGACCCTTCGGCGGTCTGCCTGCCGTGCCGCAATCAGGAAGCACGGTCCTGCCTTTCCTGTTGAACGATTCGTCAGAGCGTGCTATGCGAATTGCGAAGCATCGCATCGCGGGAACATGTCTGACGGATTGTCTCAAACCGACAACGAATCCTTCCCAAGGCTCGGCCGGGGCACGGTCGATCTGTCGCCCCTGAAAGCCGGATCGGGACAGGTCACGGTCCGACCACGCTCCCCGGAACACAACCGTCCTGATTGTTCCTGAGCATGGGCCGCAGGTCACGTCCCCCGCAGCATCCTACTCTGCCATTCTCGTCCGAATCAGACGATCCGCCGGTCGCGCTCGAAGAACCCCCAAAGCCACAAACAGGAGGCCACCATGCCGTACAAGACGATCATCATCGAGCTGCTTCGACAGCAGCCCTGGCTTCACGGCCGGCTTCGCCGCAAGCGGAAGGTGCTCGCGGTCGTGAACCACTACGCCGGCGAACTGAAGACGCGCCACGAACACTGGAAAGCGGCCCTCCCCATCAGCCGGCCGGACATGGATTCGATCCAGCTCGCCAGCGCGGCGCTGGAGATCGCGCTCGCCGAGGTGAAGCCTCGTTTGCGGAGCGCGTCGCTGCCGGACGAAAAGAACCCCTCGTCGTCGGGCGCCGCAAGGGCGCGGTCCCGCAAACGCACGTCGCGCGCCTGACATGGGCAGGCGAGCCGACGCTGTTCGACCTGCTGTCGTCTCCAGCGCCGTCTGAAACCAATCCGGCTGCGCCTCGAAGCACGCCGACGACCGGCAAGCACGAGCCGACGACACCTGACCAGATCGCCAGCGGCGAGAAGGAAAAAGCCCGCGACATCATCGCCGCGATCCGCACCCTTCAGATTGTCGAAAGCGAACAACGAGCCGCGACGCCGGAGGAACGGCAGGCGCTCGCCCGCTTCGCCGGCTTCGGCCCGGTCGCCCTGTCGATTTTTCCCGACCCGGTGACAGGCCGCTACAAGGACGCCGGCTGGGAGAAGCTCGGCGGGGAACTGAAATCCCTGCTCACACCCGCCGAGTACGACAGCGCCAAGCGCACGACGTTCAACGCCTTCTACACATCACCCACCGTCATCGCCGGCATTCACGAGGCCATTGCGCGGCTGGGCGTGCCTGACGATGCCACCATCCTGGAACCGGGATGCGGCATCGGCAATTTCATGGGCCGGGGTAACGGGAAGCACCGTTTCATCGGCGTCGAGTTGGACTCGATCTCCGGTCGCATTGCGCGGGCGCTGCATCCCGACCAGGACATTCGTATCGAGAGCTTCCGCGACACCAAGCTGCCCGAGGATCGCATCGACGCCGTGATCGGCAACGTGCCGTTCGCCGACATCAAACTCGACTATCACGGGCAGAAGCTGGCACTGCATGACTATTTTCTCGCCAAGTCGGTCGATGCGCTGAAGCTCGGCGGCGTGCTGGCCGTGGTCACATCGCATTTCACGCTCGACAAGCAGAACGCCGCAATTCGCGAGTATCTCGGCGACAAGGCCGACTTCGTCGGCGCGATCCGACTTCCCTCCGATGCCTTCAAGCGAGAAGGCACGGCCGTCGTCACCGACATCGTGTTCCTGCGCAAGCGGGCACCCGGCGAGCCGGCTCATCATGCCGATCCGCAGTGGCTCGGCATTGCCCCGCTGGCCATCGACGGAGCCGAAGTCCCGGTCAATCGCTACTTCCTCAAACACCCGGAAATGGTGCTGGGCACATGGACGAGGCAGGACACGCTCTACGGCGGGGAAGGGTACAGCATCCGCGGCGACGGCGACCTCGCCGCCAAGCTCAGAGATGCAATCCAGAAACTGCCGCAATTCCAAACGGCGCCGGCGTCCCGTCAGTCTGAGCAACCCGCCGCGACGTTCACTCCGCCGCCGCCCGAGAAGCACATCAACGAGGGGAGTTTCTTCGTCCGGGACGACAATTCCATTTGCCAGTTGGTGAACGGCCAGGGCGCCGCCGTCGAATACGGCGGCAAGGCGCTGAAAGCCAATGGGACGTTGACCGGCCGAAGGCTTGCGGCGCTGATCGGCCTGCGCGATCGCGCCCGCCGGGTGCTGCAATCGCAGAACGAAGGCTGGCCGACCGAGCATCGAGACGAAGCGCGGCGCGAACTCAATCACGCCTACGACCGATTCAGCCGTGCCTACGGACCGATCAACAAGACCAGCTTCAGCGAGAGCCGCGACGGCAGCGTCATCCGGCGCCGGCCCAACCTGGTCAAGTTCATCGAAGATCCCGACGCGATGCTGGTGATGTCGCTTGAAGACTACGACGAAGTCACGGAGAAGGCCGAGAAAGCGGCCGTCATGAGCAAGGACGTGGTGGGAAGGACCCCGCCCGTCACGCAGGTCAGGAGCGCCGAGGAAGGCTTGCTCGTCTCGCTCAATCAGCGGGGCAGGGTGGACTTGCCATTCATCGCCGAGCTGTACGGCAAGCCGGAGGAGCACGTCGTCACCGAACTGGGCGATCTGATCTACCACGATCCGGAGTCGAAGACGTGGAAGACCGCCGACGATTACCTGTCGGGCAACGTCCGCGCCAGACTGGCCGCAGCCGAAAAGGCCGGACGCGCCTACGCGCAGAACGCCGAGGCGCTGCGGCGCGTGCAGCCCGAGGACGTGCTGCCCGGCGATATCGACGCCAATCTCGGCGCGCCGTGGATACCGGCATCGGACATCCAGGCATTTGCGGCGGATTTGTTCCATGTCGAGCCGGAAGCTGTACCCGTCTCGCACCTTGAAAAAGACGCGGTCTGGAGCCTCGAAGCCGGTCACGCCGCGCGGGCGTCCGTCGCCGCGACTTCCGATTATGGCACAGCCCGCGCCAACGGCGCGTGGCTGCTGGAACTGGCCCTCAACATGAAGTCGCCTGTGATCTACGACATCATCGACCACGGCGACAAGGAGGAGCGCGTCGTCAACCAGAACGAGACGCTCGCGGCACGCGAGAAGCAAAAGCTCATCAAAGAGCGCTTCCGCGCGTGGGTATTCGCCGATCCGGAGCGGACGGAACGTCTCGTGCGAACCTACAACGACAACTACAACAATCTTCGGCCGCGCCTCTTCGACGGCTCGCACCTCGACTTCCCCGGCATGAACCAGACGATCCACCTGCGGCCGCACCAGGCCGACGCGATATGGCGGGGGATGAGTTCCGGCAACACGCTGCTGGCGCACGCCGTCGGCGCCGGCAAGACGTTCACGATGGCCGCGACCGGCATGAAGATGAAGCAGGCCGGCCTCGTCAAGAAGCCGATGTACGTCGTGCCCAATCACCTGCTGGAGCAGTTCGCCCGCGAGTTCATGCAGCTCTACCCCAACGCCCGGCTGCTGGTCGCCGGCAAGGACGACCTGCGCCGCGACCGCCGCAAGCTGCTGACCGCCAAGATCGCCAGCGGCGACTGGGACGGCATCCTCGTCACGCATTCCTCGTTCGAGCGGATCGGCATGTCGCGGGAATATCAGGAGAAGTTCCTCACGCAGCAGATCGCCGAGTATGACGAATTACTCCTTGAACATGCCGGCGCCAAGGGATCGAACCGGAACATCATCAAGCAGATCGAGAAGCAGAAAGCGGCCCGCGTCGAACGCCTAAAGGACCTGCTGGCCGAGGAAAAGAAGGACGACGGCCTCGTGTTCGACGAGCTGGGCGTCGATCACGTCTTCATCGACGAAGCCCATTTCTTCAAGAACCTGGAGACGCCGACCAAGATGGAGCGCGTCGCCGGCATCCAGACCGGCGGCAGCGAACGCGCCTTCGACGTGTACATGAAGGCGAGCTATCTCGGCGAACAGCATCCCGGCCACGGTGTCACCTTCGCCACCGGCACGCCGGTATCGAACACGATGGTCGAGATGTACACCATGCAGCGCTTCCTTGACCCGGCGGGGCTCAAGAGCCGGGGGCTTGAACACTTCGACGCCTGGGCGGCCACCTTCGGCGAGGTGATCGACACGATGGAAATTTCACCGGACGGCGCATCGCTGCGGCCACGCAGCCGGTTTGCGAAATTCACCAACCTCCCGGAATTGCAGCAGATGTTCCGGGCATTCTCCGACGTGCAGACGGCCGACATGCTCAACCTGCCGAGGCCGCGGCTCGAAAGCGGCAAGCCGATCGTCGTCGCCTGTCCCATGTCGGCGGAGCAGCACGCCCTTCAGGACGGACTCGTTGCGCGATATGAGCGGCTGCGAACGGAGAAGGTGGACCCGCGCGAGGACAATGCGCTCAACATCACGACCGACGGCCGCAAGCTGGCGCTTGACGGACGGATGCTCTCCGCCGCTGCTCCAGACGATCCCGGCTCAAAGATCAACCGCCTTGTGGAGAACGTCGCCGCCACATGGGAGAAGTCCGCCGCGACACGCGGCGCGCAGATGATCTTCTGCGACATGGGTGTTCATGCGACCCCGTGGGGATATTCCGCCTACGACGACGTAATCGAGAAGCTGGTTGCCCGCGGCGTTCCGCGCGCGCAAATCGCCGCCATCGGCGATGCCGACTCCGACGCCAAGAAGCAGGCGCTCTTCGAGAAGGTCAGGAGCGGCTCGGTCCGCGTGTTGATCGGCAGCACGCAGAAGATGGGCACCGGCACCAACGTGCAGCAACGGCTGGTCGCCCTGCATCATCTTGACGCGCCGTGGAAACCGGCCGAGGTCGAGCAGCGCGAGGGCCGCATCCTGCGGCAGGGAAACACCAACGAGGAAGTCGCAGTCTACCGCTACGTCACCGAAGGCTCCTTCGACGCCTACATGTGGCAGGCTCTTGAGACCAAGGCCCGTTTCATCGGCCAGGTCATCACCGGCCACAACGCCGCCCGCCGCGCCGAGGATGTCGGCGGGCAGGAACTGTCCTACGCGGAAGTTAAGGCCATTGCCTCCGGCAACCCGGCGGTGCTGACGCTCGCCGAGGCCGACGCCGAATTGCAGCGGCTGGCATTGCTCAAGAAGAACCACGTCGATGAGCAGTACGTCGCACGCCGCAACGTGCGGGACCTGCCGGAGAGAATCGTCCGGCTAAACGAGCGGCTGTCAAATCTCACCGCCGATCAATCAACTGTCGCCGCGCACGCCCGCGACCCCGTCACGATCAACGGCCGCGAGTATGAGAAGGATGAGGCGATTGCCGTCTTAGGCGCGCAATTAGACAAGCTGCCGCGCGACGTGCGGCAGGAACAGCGAAGCTCGCTTGGCGTTTATCGCGGCCTGCGCTTCGGCCTCGTGCTACATCGGGACTTTCCGCCCGACGTGTACGTTGAGGGCGCGACCACGCGCTACGACCGTCTGATCCGTGGTAGCCACGGCCCCCGCGCCGTCCTCAACGCGCTGGAACGGTTGTGCAACGCCTACGGCAACGAGATTGCCGTCGTGAAGCAGGACTTTTCCATCGCCGAATCGCAACTCCGCGACTACCAGGCCCGCATCGGCAAGCCGTTCACGCACGAAGCATACCAGACCGAACTAACCCAACTGCGCGACCGCCTCAAGGCAAGCCTCGCCGGCATCCCGTCGAACGCCGGCGGCGACGAATCACCCGATTCCGCCGCCGAACCGCCGCTCTCGACCGCCGAGCTGGCCGATCGGATCAAGGCGCTCAAGGCCGCCCACACTATCGACGCCGCCCCCGAACGCACCTCCACCCGCCGCCTCGACGCCGAGGAACCTGTCACTGCACGAATCCGCCGCAAGATCGATACACCCCCTGATTCCGACGCGCGTGGCAAGCCTGACGAATTCACAAGGCCCTACACGGCCCGCGCCTCCACATCGACGGGAATCACCGCGTCAATCAGGTAATGAACGCAGCAACCTGCGTTCTCCGTTGACTCGTCGGGGCTTCGGTGTTAGCTCCGTATCGAATACCATAGCTGCTATCCGTTTGGGGCCTTGTCATGACCGAACCGACGATAATTTGCCCAAGCTGCAAGTCCGAGATCAAGCTGACGGAGTCGCTGGCGGCGCCGCTGATCGAATCGACGCGCCGGCAGTACGAGCAGCAGATTGAGCAGAAAGACACCGACATCCGCAAGCGCGAAGCCGCCGTCAAGTTGCAGCAAGCGGAGATCGCCAAGGCTAAAGAGAATATCGACGACCAGGTCGCCGCCAAGCTGAAGACCGAGCGGGCAACCATCGCCGCCGAGGAAGCCAGGAAAGCCAAGCTGGCGCTTTCGACGGACCTGGACCAGAAGGCGAGGGAACTCGCCGACTTGCAGGACGTCATTAAGCAGAAGGACGCCAAGCTCACCGAGGCGCAGAAGGCGCAGGCCGATTTGATCCGCAAGCAGCGTGAACTTGACGACGCCAAGCGCGAAATGGACCTCACCATCGAAAAGCGCGTACAGGAGTCGCTCGGCGCAACCCGCGAGCAGGCCAAAAAGGAAGCCGAGGAATCCCTCAAGCTGAAAGTCGCGGAGAAAGAGCAGACCATCGCGTCGATGCAGAAACAGATCGAGGACTTGAAGCGCAGGGCGGAGCAGGGGTCGCAACAGCTACAGGGCGAGGTGCAGGAACTCGAACTGGAAGCGATGCTCCGCGAGAAGTTTCCACACGACTCCATCGAGCCGGTCGCCAAGGGCGAGTACGGCGGCGACGCACTCCAGCGCGTCATCGGCCCGATGGGTCAGCCGTGCGGCGCAATCCTGTGGGAATCGAAACGCACCAGGAACTGGACCGACGGCTGGCTCGCCAAGTTGCGCGAGGACCAGCGTGCCGCCAAGGCCGAACTGGCCGTCATCGTCAGCCAGGCGTTACCGAAGGACGTGGATGCGTTTGATCATGTTGACGGGGTATGGGTCACGTCGCACCGTTGCGCCATGCCGGTCGCCGTCGCGCTACGTCAATCACTCATCGAACTCGCCGCCGCCCGCAAGGCCGGCGAGGGACAGCAAACCAAGATGGAACTGGTTTACCAGTACCTTACAGGCCCGCGCTTCCGCCACCGCGTGCAGGCCATTGTTGAGAAGTTCAGCGACATGCACGAGGACCTGGAAAAGGAGCGCAAGACCATGACGCGCCTGTGGGCCAAGCGCGAAGAACAGATACGCGGCGTCATCGAATCCACCGCCGGCATGTACGGCGACCTCCAGGGAATCGCCGGGAAGACGTTGCAAGAGATTGAGGGCCTAGATGTGAAGCTACTTGAGAGCGACGCGCCGAGTCAATCCTAGCGTTCAACACCTCACCGGGCTGAACGCGTAGCGGACAATAACATGCATCTTGCCGAAATCACGATCGAGAATTTTCGCTGTTTCGGGAGCGACTCCGAACGAATTGTTATCCCAATTCGCCCGGGGCTTACTGCTTTGGTTGGAGAAAACGATGCAGGCAAGAGCGCGGTAATCGACGCACTGCGATTCGCACTTGGAACAACCGATCAAGATTGGTACCGGCTTGACGATGCCGATTTCCACGGCAGCGACACGTCACGAGAGATTAAAATTGTCTGCACGTTCAAAGGACTACGCCCCGCCGATCAACGAGCATTCATCGAATACTTGACCTACGGAGATAGCGATGGGCCAATCGTTATCGTGAATTGGACGGCAAAAGACACCGGCGAGGTCAGAAAGGGACGGCCGTATCGGCGTGTTACGGTACACGCAGGCAAGGACGGACAAGGCCCGACTTTTGCACCCGAGGTGCGGGACTTGCTGCGCGCTACCTACTTACGACCCCTCCGGGATGCGGAACAGGCGCTCGCTGCTGGCCGGGGCTCTCGGCTTGCCCAAGTGCTGCGTCATTCAGATCAGATCAAGACGGGCGAGAATGAGTGTGACCTGGCGCGTCCGTTGAAGGAACAGGGCCTGAGCGTGCTGGGAATCGCCAAATTGGTCGAAGCACTGCTGCGAGAGCAGCAAGGCGTCAAGGGAACACGCGATGCGATTGACCAGCATCTAACGCAATTCTCGCTTCACGGCGACGGAATCAAGAGCATGATCGACGTTCGCGGTTCCACGATGTCGGAACCCGCGAGAATTCTTGAGCTTCTGGAAAGGCTTGATCTGCGCCTTGATGGTACTGGGCGGCTCGGACTCGGATCAAACAACATCCTTTTCATGGCCTGCGAGCTTCTCCTATTGGCGCGAGATGATGAAGGAAGCAAGCTGCTTCTAATAGAGGAACCTGAAGCCCATCTCCACGCCCAACGGCAGCTCCGCGCCATGAAGTTTCTGCAGGAGGAAGCTAAACAAAAGGGCATTCAGGTGCTTGTGACTACACACAGCCCCAACTTAGCCTCGGCACTCGATCTGAACAACATCGTAATGCTGAGCAGTCGGCGGGCATTCCCCATGTCCGAAAAGTTCACGGAACTGGCACCTTCCGATTATCGCTTTTTGCAACGCTTTCTTGACGTGACCAAGGCAAACCTGTTTTTTGCACGTGGCGTGATGATTGTCGAGGGAGATGCGGAGAACATTCTCCTGCCCACCTTGGCGCGCCTTATCGGCCGCGACTTTACAGAGCACGGAGTTTCAATCGTCAATGTCGGCGGCGTAGGGCTTCGGCGATATGCCCGAATATTCCAGCGCAAGGGTGTGACCGATCAGACGCATTACCTAAATGTTCCCGTTGCATGTGTCACCGACATGGATGTAATGCCCGACTGCGCTGGCAACATCACGAATAAAGCAGTTCCGACGAAGGGTTCGCTTGGCGCCAGCGGGCTGGACGCAAGGCGGGCGACCTTGCGCGAAAAGGCATCCGGTCAATGCGTCCAAACCTTCGTTGCTGACCAATGGACATTGGAATATGACCTTGCATTCTCCGGCCTTGCCAAGGACGTGTTTCTGGCTGCACGGCTCTCCAAGAGGGATGAGGCTCTCGACGACGCGAAACTAACGGCAGAATCCGAGGCTGGGGAAGAGGCGTTTGCAGCCCTGGAAAATGAGGCCAAGACACTCGTTAATGGCAATAAGGCCGAAGGATGCACATATGAGGAGGTCGTCGCATCAATGGTGTATGCGGCGTTTTCCAAGGGCACCAAGGCGTCGAAAGCGATTGCTGCTCAGCACTTGGCCCGGAAGCTTGAGGATGCCGTAGAAAAAGGCGTGATGACAAGAGCAGACTTGCGGAGCAAACTCCCCCAGTATCTGGTTGAAGCCATCGAATACGTCACTCCGATACCAGCAGCGGAGACACCTCCCGATGCCACAGGGACAACGTAGCGCCGTGGACGAAGACCCTTGGCCGCACTCAGTCACTGATGATCACATCCGATGGGCCGCACTTACACTGGGCCTTCCGCAGGATGCCTTCCTCAGCAAGGATGGTGCGGACCCCCGCCGCGACGTGCTGACGTGCATGGAGACGATTGACGTTGCCGCCTGTCCGGGAAGCGGCAAAACGACCGTGCTTGTGGCCAAGCTGGCAATTCTCGCGGAGAGATGGCATTACCGAACACGCGGTATTTGTGTGCTGTCTCATACGAACGTCGCACGTCGGGAGATCGAAGCGAGGCTTGGCAACACATCGGCGGGACGCGCCCTTTTGTCGTACCCACACTTTGTTGGAACAATTCATGCATTTGTCAATGAATTCATGGCACTTCCGCGGCTACGTTCACTCGGGTATCCCATCAAGCTCATCAACACAGAGATAAGCCAGAGACGGCGATGGAGCACCTTGTCGCCACAGATTCGCAGCGGGCTGGATAACAACCGGCATGGTCCCTCAATTCTCTCGGTCACGGACGCGCACTTTGGAGTCGGAGCGCTGCGATGGGGGAAAGGTAATCTAGGCCCCCAAACACCTACATATTCTGCGCTAACTGCGGCATGCCGCAATTCGATCCAACAGGGCTACCACTGTTACGAGGAGATGTTCGTTTGGGCAAACGACCTGCTTTCAACCATGCCCAAAATCACATCGATGTTACGCGGCCGCTTTCCTCTACTGTTCGTCGATGAGGCACAAGACAACAGTGAGGAACAGTCGTCGATTCTGTATCGCGTATTCATGCAAGGCGCCGGGGCGGTTACTCGCCAGCGTTTTGGCGATGCCAATCAAGCAATCTTCAATTTCGTAGGGCAAGCTGGAGCGACAACAGACCCGTTCCCGGATGACAATATCAAGCGAGACTTGCCTAACAGCCATCGTTTTGGCGAACAGATCGCCCACTTTGCCAATCCGTTGGGCCTGTGCCCCTGTGGGTTGGCAGGGCATGGACCCAAACATCCGCTTGTATCCGGTGCCACAGACGCGCCGCATACCCTTTTTCTATTTGGGGATGAGCGAATCGCCTTGGTGCTTGATGCCTATGCCGACGTACTCCTTGAGACCTTTTCAGACGAGGAGCTGTGCCAAGGATCATTCGTAGCAGTAGGCCAAGTACACAAGGACGGCGGTGATGATCATCGTCCGCGTCACGTTGGACATTACTGGTCTGAATATGATCCGGAACTTGCCGGAATCGACCCGACGCCTCGTACATTCGTTCAGCATGTACTCATGGGCCAAGCAACAGCTGCCTCCATCGGCGAGGCATTTCCCGTCGTTGAGAAAATCGCACAAGGATTGCTGCGTCTTGCTGTAACGGCACCCGGCACGACGGGTACACGAGCCCGTCGGCATTCGCATCGCTACGTCCTCGAATTGTTGGAGTGCGATCCGCGGATTCGATCATGCTACTCACTGCTTCTCTCGCGCTTTGCCTTCAAGAGAAAACAACTGACGCGCCAGGCATGGGCGACTCGCTGGCGCGACGCCGTCCGAAGGATCGGCGTGTGCATCGCCGGCACAGCACTATCGAATCCAGATGCCGACGCATTCCTAGAGTGGCCTACCGATGCAAACGCGCTTTCAGTGAGGGCATCCGGTGTCGGGAGCCAGGACAACATCTACCGATATTGCAAGAATGGCAGAGAAGTAGCGATACGCTGTGGCTCCATACACTCGGTCAAAGGCGAGACGCATACCGGGGCTTTAGTTGCAGAGACGTATTGGCATGATCACAACCTTGAATCGATAAAAGCGTGGTTGCTCGGCGATTGCAGTGGCGCGGATGGCAAAGGAGTTAGAATTCAAGGCCGATTGAAGCTTCACTACGTTGCCATGACTCGTCCGACGCACCTCATGTGCCTAGCGATGAAAAAGAGCACATTCTTGAACACCCAAGGCGAACTTGATGCCGCAGCTGTAGCGAAACTTGCGGCGGGAGGCTGGCGCATCAAAGACCTTTAGATCATTGACAGGCGGTTTCGTTCCACTCTTGCGAAACTGACGTACGCATCAATCTCGACCTTTCCGCCCACGCGGATCCCACGAGAACCCTGCGCCATTCGCCGAAGCTCCAACCGGAACACCGCCCCGATGGGCACCCTGTAGATACGTTCCAATCCCTCCGAGCCAGCGATTCAACGTTTGGATTGTCTGCCGCCGACTCTGCTTGCCCGGCTTTCAGCCGCGGCTCCCGGCTGTCACCACTTCGCTTCCCGCCTCCGAGTCTTGCACGCCTCACGCCGGACCCGCTTCGCGCCCTTCGGGTCCGGTCCGTCATTCGTCCTGCTCCGCTTCGCGGGACTCTCCGGCGGCCTGCCAGCCGTGCCGCCGCTCGCTCCTTTGCCACCCCCGCCGGGGGTCCCTCTGGCTTTGCGAAGGGACCGCACGTCGCGGGTCCCGGCAAGGAGCAAAACCATGAAAGCCGAACAAGCCAAGAAAGTCGCCGACCAGGCCCTCGAACAACTCAGCCAGGCGCTCGCCGCAGGCAGGTGCGATGAGCTCACCCGCTACCTGTCGATGCTGGCGAAGTTCCACAAGTACAGCTTCGGGAACGTCATGCTGATCCTGTCGCAGAAGCCCGACGCGACGCACGTCGCCGGCTTCAACACCTGGAAGCAGGTCGGTCGCTACGTCCGCCAGGGCGAGAAGGGCATCGTCATCATCGCGCCGATGGTCTTCCGCAAACGCGAAGCCGAGACTATCGCCGGCGAGTCCGCAGAGCGTGACGACACCTTGTTGCGCTTCCGCGGCGTGTACGTCTTCGACGTGTCGCAGACCGACGGCCAGCCGCTGCCCGAGCCGGCCGGCATCAACGGCGATCCCGGCCAGCACCTTGACCGGATCAAGACGGTCGTCGCCTCGCGCGGCATCGCGCTCGACTACGAAATCGGTCCCGGCAGCGCCGTTGTACGAGCGCGCCAATGAGCCGCTATTGCGCGAGATCGTCGTAAACGGTGTCCTCTCCATTCATGAAGGCTGGGACTATGACAACTGGGATGGCGGCACGTACGGCCATGCCGTCACTCTTACCGTTCCCGAAGACATTTTCCTGCGCCTCATCGATACGAAAGACGAGGCTCAGTCGCGGATCGCGTCAGACCTGAACAAGCTCGACAACACCCGGAATGAGCATGTGAGCCAGGTATTCATCGAGATGAGCACCGCTGAGCAGGATCGATGGCGGGAGGAGTCGGGGGTCTATCGGCCGCCGATGGCTTCACACTCTGTGCCAGCAGACGCGCTCAAGCGCATTTGGGGGCCGTATCACGTGCGCGTATTTCTGAGTCACAAGGCGACCGTCAAGGTTGAGACCTCTCAATTGAAGCAATCACTTGCCCAATGCGGGATCGGCGCCTTTGTAGCGCATGAGGACATTGAGCCGACGCAGGAATGGCAAAAGGAGATTGAGCGAGCGCTATTCAGCATGGATGCCCTCGTAGCCCTGTTGTCCGCCGATTTCCACGACAGCAACTGGACCGATCAGGAGGTGGGAGTCGCAATCGGCCGCGGCGTTCCTCTCATCGCCGTAAGACTTGGCCTGGACCCCTACGGACTCATGGGAAAGGGACAAGGACTTGGCGGCAGTTCCTGGAAGGAGACCGACGCGATTGCGCTCAAGGTGTTCGATTTGCTCGGCAAGCGCCTCTCGGACCAATCGCGATTGTTCGAATGCGCCATTGCTGCCTATTCTCAATCGCATAGTTGGGCAGAATCGGCATGGAGTATCAAGCACCTGCTGGCAACGTTTCGCGAGCTTTCCGCAAGTCAGGTTGATCGGCTGCTCGCCGCATATCGCGCGAATCCCCAGAACAAATACTCGTTCGATGGAATGGACTTGCTACGTCCGCTTCTGAAGCAATGGACTGGGAAGGATTGGATCGTAAGCGACAACGAGCTGGTATTGCCGCAGCCCGCCGAGAGGGAGATTCCATTCTGATGGCCCGATTCAAGATTATTGCAAGTGACCTGCGAGGACCCGATGCCCGAATTCCAGAATCCCGAGCAAGTTCGATTGAGGCCAAGAGCAACTATTCGAAGAAGTCGAATAGTTCGAGGAGCATGGCGCATCGCCAACTCTCCGAACAAATTGGAGAGTTCAAGTCCGACGCCGAACTGGCCATTGCCTCAAATTACTGGTAGCTGAAGCCCATGAAACTGCAATTCGACGCCAACCAGCCGTTCCAGCTTGACGCGATTGCCGCGCTCACCGACGTGTTCGACGGCCAGCCGCAGGGCGCGCCAGAATATGCCGTCATCAACATGGGCGATTGGGGCGCGGCGGGCGACCTGCTTGCCGGCCAGGAGCGGACCGAGCTAGGCGTCGGCAATCAGATGCTGCTGTCTGCCGACAAGCTGCTTGCCAATGTCCGCGCCATCCAGACGCGCAACGACATCGAGGTGTCCGATCTGGCTACGCCGCTGGAATCGTGGGATCTTTTCGACGCGCCGGCAAACGTCGCGCGGGCCTGCCCGCACTTCTCCGTCGAGATGGAGACCGGAACGGGCAAGACCTACGTCTATCTGCGCACGGTGTTCGAGCTTTCCCGCCGCTACGGTTTTCAGAAGTTCATCATCGTCGTGCCGAGCGTTGCGATTCGCGAGGGCGTGCTCAAGAACATCGAGATTACCGCCGAGCACTTCCGGGCGCTCTACAACAACCTACCTTTCGAGCACTTCGTTTACGACGCCAAGAAAGTCAATCGTTTACGCCAGTTCGCGATCAGCAATACGCTCCAGATTCTCGTCATCAACATCGACGCCTTCCGCAAGAACTTCACCGGTACCGAAGCCGAACAGAAGAGCAACGTCATCTACAAGGAAAGCGACCGGCTTTCCGGCCGGCAGCCGATTGAATTCGTCCAAGCGGCGCGGCCTATCGTCATCATCGACGAGCCGCAGAGCGTCGATTCGACCGAGAAGGCCCAGGAGGCCATTCGGGCGCTGAATCCGCTTTGCACGCTCCGCTACTCTGCAACGCACCGCAATCCGTACAACCTCGTATACCGGCTCGACCCCGTGCGGGCCTTCGAGCTTCGCCTCGTCAAGCAGATCGTGGTCGGCAGCGCCGTTGCCGACGGCGGCGCCAACGATGCCTTCGTCCGCGTCGAGAAGATCGACTACAAGACCGGCATCAAGGCCAAGCTGCGCATCCACGTCCAAACGCCGGATGGACCCAAGGAGAAATCCGTCACAGTGAAGAACGGCGCCGACCTTTACTCCGTTTCTGAGGAGCGCGCCGCCTACCGTCAAGGCTTTGAGATCGCGGAGATAAACGCCGAGCCGGGGAGCGAGTACATCCGCTTCACCAGCGGCCGCGTGATGAAGCTGGGGGAGGAATCCGGCGGGATGCGAGACGACGTGTGGCGGGCGCAAATCAAGCACACGGTCAAGAAGCACCTAGAAAAGGAGCTTCAACTCCGCGAGCGCGGCGTAAAGGTGTTGAGCCTGTTTTTCATCGACCGCGTGGCCAACTACCGCGATTACAACGGAGACGGCAAACCGGTGATGGGAAAGTTTGCCGAGGCGTTTGAAGCGGCGCTCGCCGAATTCGCCAAGGAGGAACGCTACAAGGGACTGCCGCTGTTCAAGCACGCTGTCGAAAAACTGCATGACGGCTACTTCGCCCAGGACAAGAAGGGCGTGCTGAAAGACACGCGCGGCGATACCCAAGCAGACGACGAGGTTTACAACCTCATCATGAAGGACAAGGAGCGGTTGCTCGCAGAGGAAGAACCGCTTCGCTTCATTTTCAGCCATTCGGCCCTGCGCGAGGGTTGGGACAATCCCAACGTCTTTCAGATTTGCACACTGAATGAGACGCGCTCGGCGCTCAAGAAGCGGCAGGAGATCGGCCGCGGGCTGCGCCTGCCGGTTAACCAACACGGGCAGCGTGTGTTCGACGATTCGATCAACAAACTGTTCGTCATGGCGAACGAGAGCTATGAAGACTTCGCGAAGGCGCTCCAGACGGAGTACGAGGACGATTGCGGCGTGACGTTCGGAAAGGTGCCGATTACTGCCATCGCCCGGCTGACTCAGGTTATCGAGGGCGAGCAGAAGCCTATCGGCCGAGAGGCCGCCGAGGCCATCAAGAAGGCGCTCGTCGGTCAGAAGATGATCGACGGGGAAGGGCGCTTGCAGCCTGCATTCGATCCGAAGCGGCCGGAATTCAAGATCGAACTGCCCGCGCCGCACAAGGAGCTTGCCCCGGCCGTCGTGGACCTGCTCGCGAGCTACCAGATTGAGCGGCACATCCGCCAGGAGAAGCAGGAAGGCGCAAACCGGCTCCGCAAGGAAGTCGCACTCAGCCCGGAATTCAAGGCGTTGTGGGATCGGATCAAGCCCAAGACGATGTATCGCGTCGAGTTTAAGACCGACGAGCTTGTCGGCGCCGCAGTCGCAACGATCAAGAAGATGCCCAGGATCGAGGCGGCGAGAATTCGCGTGACGGCCGGACAGGTGGGAGTCGTCCGAGGCGGCGTAACCGCGACTGCCATAAGCGCCGCCGAGGAACAGGTCGCATTTGGCAACCGGCCTGTGCCCGACGTGCTTGCCTATCTTCAGAACGAAACGGAACTGACCCGCTCGACGCTTGTCCGGATTCTCAAAGAATCCGGCCGGCTGTCTGAATTCTTCGTGGACCCGCAGCGCTTCATGGATGCCGTCGCCGGCATCCTCAAGCACGAACTTCACCGGCTGCTTGTGGACGGAATCAAGTACGAGAAGATCGGCGGAAAGGGGCCGGATTCCGAATGGGAAATGCTGCTTTTCAAGAACGAGGAGTTGATTAACTACCTCACCGCGCTCCAGGTCCAGCACTCGGTATACGAGTACGTCGTCTATGACTCTGAAGTCGAACGCGAATTCGCTCGCAAACTGGATCAGCGCGAGGACATCAAGGTATTCGTCAAATTGCCCAACTGGTTCGAGATCGACACACCCGTCGGCAAGTACAATCCCGATTGGGCCATCGTGAAGCACGACGGCCAAGCCCTCTACCTGGTCCGCGAGACCAAGGGCACGAAGGACTTCCTGAAACTCCGCACGAGCGAAGCAGACAAGGTCCGCTGCGGACAAAAGCACTTCGAGACGCTCGGCGTGCCGTTCAATGTGGTTGTGTCTGCGGATGAGGTGTAAGCATGGACTCCGCGCTGTTTGAGCGGCTTCTATACGAGGAAGAAAGCACTACGCTCGATTTCAAGAAGGAGCAGTATCGCTTTGTCAAAGCCAGCGAGGACGAAAAGACAGAGCTTCTCAAAGATATTCTCGGCTTCTCAAATGCGTGGCGTCGTTCCGATGCATACATCCTTATCGGTGTCGAGGAGGTGAGAGGCGGACGAGCTAATGTTATTGGAATTCCCGCGCCCGACCAGCTTGACGATCACTCGTTGCAGCAGTTTGTTAACAACCTGACGAACCGCCCGATCCGCTTCCACTACGAGGCGTTCACTTACGAAGGCAAGCAGGTTGGGATCATTCGCATCGAACAGCAGCCCAAGCCTTTGTTTCTCAAGAGGGACTACGGCCCCCTCAAGAAAAACGAAGTATACGTGCGGCGAGGTAGTTCGACAGATCCCACAAAGCCCGCCGGTCCGGATGAAATTGCTCAGATGGGCCAGAGTTCAGCACCGGAAGCTGCCCAGCTACTTGTAGAGTTCGCTGAGATCGAACGGGATGATTCACTTGGCAACAAAGTCGCTTGGGATGCCGAGTACTGCGAAATGCCCTCAATGACATCGATTCCGGACTTGGCGACCCAGCGACAGCGCATAACGGGCTTGGCCATCGACCTGTCCGCGATACACTTCGATCCACTGCACCGGATCAATGACGACTATTTTCGGGAATTGGCAAACTACGAATTTGCAACGCGCCTACTGCGCCCGATCCGTGTCGTCGTGAAGAATGTCGGACAAATCGCCGCAAACAGCGTCCGCATAGAATTGACTGTTCCAGCCGACATCGGCGCGATTCTGATCGATCCATCGGATTTCCCCGATCCGCCCAAGCGACATCGCAACTTCCCGGCGGATTCCGTGATGAAGGGCATCCGTCCAGCATTTCGGCGCGATCCGGGCGAAGTGGAAATCGACAGGAACGATGATCGCTTCCGCGTCGCAATTGACTGCGGAGACCTTCAACCTGGACGGCGCGCTTGGTCGGACACATTCTATGTAGGCAAACGAGAATCAGGCGAACTTGCCTTGAATGGGCAGGTATTTGCCGACAATCTGCCGCAGCCCAAGGATTTCGCGTTAACGATAGCTGTAAACGTCACGCAACGAAGCATGTCCGTGGCCGAATTGTGTGCGTTGCCCGAACCCACGGAATCGAACCAATGAAATGGGACAATCCGGAATTTCTGCGCGAGTACGTCGCGGCGATCCGCAATGCGAGCGCTGCGGTCTTCGTCGGCGCGGGCGTGTCGCGATCAGCCGGATACGTGGACTGGCGCGAGCTGCTCCGCAAGGCGGCCACAGACATCGGCCTCGATGTGGACAAAGAGCCGGACCTAGTGGCGATTGCTCAGTATTACAAGGACCACAGCGGTACCCGTGGCCCAATCAATCAGCTCCTGATCGAGGCGTTCCCGGACACGGCTGATCCGACGGAAAATCACAAGCTCCTCGCGAGTCTGCCGATTCGGACACTGTGGACGACGAACTACGATCGCCTCATAGAGGCCGGGTTCAAAGTGGTCGGCAAGCGGCTTCAGACCGTGGTGACGAGGACGAACATGGCAACCACGACCCCTGACCGTGACGCTGTGCTGTTCAAGTTTCACGGTGATATCGAACAGCCTGATCAGACTGTCCTTACCAAAGATGACTACGAGCTTTTTCACCAGCGGCCTGACGCTCAACTCTTCACGGAAGCCTTGAAGGGCGACTTGGTGGAAAAGACCTTTCTTTTCATTGGCTTCAGCTTCGAGGACCCGAACCTTGACTACATCCTTGGACGAATCCGCGTTCTCATGGGCGAAAGCAAGCGTCGCCATTTTTGGGTGGTCAAGGAGATTGATCCGGCTACGGCTACTACGCCCGAAGAGAAAACCGCGCTCGAATATGCCAAGCGGAAACAGCAGCTTCGCATCAAGGACCTCAAGCGGTATGGTATCACGGCGGTTCTCATTCAGGACTATTCACAGGTCACTGAACTGCTCATGCGCCTTGGGCACTTGGCGCGATTAACCCGCATTTTTGTTTCCGGCGCTGTTCACGATCCTTCGCCGCTGGGCATCGTGCGAGTCCAAGAACTCGCGGAATTGATCGGAAAAACAGTTGTTGAGAACGGCGGAGTAGTTGTCTCGGGCTTCGGTAAGGACATCGGTCCGCACGTTGTCTACGGCGCCGTTCAAGCTGCACACGTCAGCAAACGAGACTATGCCAGATGCATTGACATTCGGCCGTTTCCGTTCATGGCTCCGGCCGCAGAGCGGCCTGCGCTCTTTACTCGGCACCGCCAGGAGATGATTTCTACCTGCGGCGCTGCTGTTTTCCTTTCGGGCAACAAGTCAGACAGCACAGGTGGTACGATCCCATCGCCAGGGGTCCAAGAGGAATTCGACATGTGCGTTAAGAACGCCGTGTATGTGATTCCATTGGGTTGTAGCGGTCATGTATCGGAAACGATTTGGAATCAGGTCTCAAGCAACCAGAAGCGCTTTTATCCTGCCCATGACCTGAGTGCACCGCTTGCCGTTATCGGTAGCCAAGCGAACTCGAATGCGGATATTATCAAGGCCGTAAAGCAAATGCTGGAAGCACTGACCACAATCTGAGGAGAAACGAATGGCGCGCAGAGCTTTCTATAGCTTTCACTATGACGCAGATAACTGGCGGGCAGCCCAAGTGCGAAGCATGGGAGTGATCGAAGGAAATACTCCGGCGTCTGACAATGATTGGGAATCCGTGAAGCGCGGCGGCGACGCGGCCATTGAACGATGGATTCAGGGACAACTCAACGGTACATCATGCGCCATTGTCCTAATTGGCTCACAAACGGCTGGCCGAAAGTGGATCGAGTACGAAATCAAAGAATCGTGGAACCAACGAAAGGGGCTACTTGGTATCCATATCCACGGTTTGAAGGACCGAAATGGCCGGCAATCCGTCCAAGGACAGAATCCCTTCTCGGGATTCAACGTCAACGGAACACTCCTGACCTCGATCGTTCACGCTTACGTACCGCCGTACTCCGATAGCCAGCAGGTTTACGCCCACATCAATGGGAATCTGAGCGATTGGATCGAAACAGCAATAGCAATCCGGGGAAGGTACTAATCGCAACGCCGGTAGACGGCTTCTGCCGTGCCGCGAATCAGCGGCCGTGCCTGCCGGTTTTGCAACTTTCACGGATTTACGCCCCGCCACGTTTGGCTGCAAGCATAGGGGCAAAGCTGACGAAGCCGGGAGCGGTCGGGTGCAGCGATTTGTTTAGCTGTGTTGAACGCAGCTCTGGATGATTTGGGCTGTCGCAGACCTAAAGGGCGACCAGCTCAGCGAGCTTGGCCGCGACAACTGCCATCGTATCCTCCGTGGTGCTCAGACCGCTTCGCGAACCGAGCAGGGGACTGACTTCGCGGAGAGCTTCATACGTTGTCTCGTGCACGATGGGAACCAGGCGGTCACGCGCGAGAAGTGCCGAAAGTTCTTTGTCGGCGATGCCCTCTGCTGGGAGGCGGCGCAGCAGCGCGGGAGTCACCAACACGATCCCAATTCGCGAGTTCGCCAGGCCCTTGTCGATGGCGCGCATCAACGGCACGCCGAGGCCAACGTCCTTCTCGCTGAACCAGACCTTGACACCGTTTGACTCTAGCAGGTCGTGCAACTCTTTGGCGACCCCCTGCCGGTCGTCCCACGCGTGGCAGAGGAAGACGTCCCGAAGGTCAGGCTGCTTCGCTAGGCTCTCGACGCTGGTGCGGACCGGCGTGAGTGACTGTACCTGGGCCGGCGTGTAAACCACGGACGAACCGGCTCGCGACCATCTTGGCCTCGCGCTGCTTCCGGACCCGCCGCCGCTGCTTCGGCCGGTCCCGATGCCCCCCGACGAGGAGTAGGTCGGTGACGAGTACGAGCTGTATCCGCCGTAGCCGTAACCGTAGCCTCTGGAGCGGCCACCGCATGCAGGGCAGTTCGCTGCGCCGCTCGCAGTTCGATGACCCTGTACTGGCGCTGTACATCTAGCCATGTCGCAGATGATACCGGGTACCATCGGCGCTTCCAGCCTTCGACTCACGTCATGCCGCTTCTGCAAAGCGGAGCCAGAAAACCGCCCGGATCGAGCGGAAAACGACGTTTCGATCATCAGGCTTATGTCGATGGCTGGCGTAGCGAGCCCCCGCTAGTTGAACGGACGCCGCAAACCGCGGTGGCCCAAGGGTTAACGAATAACGCCGGTACGGAGTCGTGCTGGCGTTTGCGTTTTTACGCCAAGCGTGGCAAGGGGTTACGTTTGTCACGTGCGGTCCGAGTCTCTTGCCTCGAACATCGCGGGCCATTGGGGCTCTGGCTCGGTGGCCCGATAGGCGACAAAGTCTCGGTGTCTCTCGCCGGTTCGTACCGTCGGGTTATGGGGGGGTTGCGTCCGGAGAGGGGAATCATACTGCATTCAAAGTACGGCTTAATTCTCGGTAAACAACTTTCCCCCGAAATCAAGTAATTTCAGACGGCGATCCAGCGCCTCCGAGAAAGCACGCGCTTTTCAGACGCCCAGGTGGTGACGCTGTCAAGAGTAAGAGGTTCACTCCGCCAACGTTGACTCCTGTTGAAGCGAACTGAAAGTTGTCGCCGTCCGGCCATCCGTCGACCCAGGTGTTCCAGAAGCTCCCCATAGGAAAGTGAGTTGGCTTAACCGGTCCACGGAAACTCGAGTCGCCTGGTAGCAGATGAACCACTGATACAATAAAATCTCCTCGTAGCGGAGGAGTCGTTACAAGCACCCGTGCCATCTGCGCCACATATCGTCGATACTCAGCTTCCCGGCGCTTGGAGTCTGCCGTAGGTGTCTTCACCTTCTCCTCGAGCACCCCGACTTGCTTTTCCAGCAATGCGACTTGATATGCGCCGATCAGCCAAAGATTGAGCCCGCCATTGACGGCAGCCAACTTCCATCGGCGCTCGTCATGGATGCGTTGGCCATTTCCATCAAGACAAGTGAAGTGTGTCTCACCATTCGAAAGTTCGAGCGTTGCATGGTGGATCGGGAATGTGTGTCCGTCGGCGAACTCCACTGGTTCGAGGGCGTTCACAGGCGGCCACAGAATTAGCCTGTTGCCCTTTGTCCTTGCGAGTGCAGCGAACGGCAGCCGTCTTCCACCGCCGATGTCGCAAAAGAGCACCGTTGTAGGTTCGATTGGATTCCCCTCATCAAATAGTCGACGAAGCGGCTTCCAAAAAACCGACTCGTCAGGCGAGACGTTCGGTGTGCTTGAATCAGTTGCGAAAGCGGGTTGATCGGGAGTCACTTCTCACCGGAGTAGCTGCACACCACTTCATCACATTGCCGCTTAATGAATGCTGAACGTCTTTCAGAGCCGGCACTTATTCGAGAATTCCGATACGCAATCATCGGCTCTAGATCTCTTGAGGTGTGCATTTGCTTGTCGTTACCCATGTACGTGAAACGGTCGGCGGGCGAATACAGGAATCGATATGAGTGCAATGCAATCCGATGATTTATTGAGGCTACAGATTTGGGAGCGCACTTGAGGACACAATCGCCCGCAAGTTTTAAATTCGAGATCAGCACCATCCTCCGCGTTAAGGGAAAGGTCACCTGACACTTCTGCAGCCAAACGGCAAATTTACCACGCGGCGGGTTGAACTGCGGTGAAGTAATAACAAACGGCCGATCTGAACAAATGAAGTCGGCCGCCCGATCAGCGCGAGGCCGCCGAGGCCTACATCGCCAGCCAGAAGGCCGAGGGCTGGGTCTGCCTGCTGGAGCACTACGACGATGGAGGATTCACCGGTGGCAACATCGACCGACCGGCCCTAAGGCGACTGCTGGCCGACATCGACGCGGGCAAGATCGACTGCGTCGTTGTTTACAAAGTAGACCGGCTCAGTCGGTCGCTGATGGACTTCGCCAAGATCATGGAGACCTTCGACCGGCAGAAGGTGTCGTTCGTCTCCGTGACGCAGCATTTCAATACCACCCATTCGATGGGTCGGCTGACGCTGAATATCCTGCTGTCGTTCGCCCAGTTCGAGCGCGAGATCATCGGCGAGCGGATTCGCGACAAGATCGCCGCCTCACGGGCCAAGGGAAAGTGGACCGGCGGCACACCCATCCTCGGTTACGACGTCGATCGGTCGGGGCCCAGCCCCAAACTGGTTGTCAATCCGACCGAAGCGCTTCGCGTCCGGGAGATGTTTGATTTGTACCTCGAACTCGGCTCGCTGATCTCGACTGCCCAGGAGCTCCAGCGCCGGGACTGTCGGACCAAGGTCTGGACCACACGATCAGGCGACGCCAAGGGCGGTGAGCCGTTCGACAAGTGCCGCCTGCACAATCTACTGACCAACGTGCTCTACGTCGGCAAGATCAGGCACAAGAAGGATGTGTTCCCGGGCGAGCATGACGCGATCGTTCCTGAGGGACAATTCCTCCGGGTTCAGGCGCTACTTCTCAAGAACCGAAACTCGGGCAACCCTGAACTGCGTAACCGTCACGGTGCCCTGCTGCGGCGTCTGCTCTATTGCAAGACCTGCCAAAAGGCGATGGTCCACACCTTCGCCAGCCGTGGGGCCATCCGTGAACACGTCATACACGTGCTGTACGGATCCGGCGCGAACGGCAAATCCACCTTCATCGAGACAATCGCGACGATGCTGGGCGACTATGCGACGGCCGCCGCCCCACGACTCCTGATCCGTCGGCAAGGCGAATCCCACCCCACCGAGTTGGTCGACCTGCGGGAAGCACGCTTCGTATCTGCCATCGAGACGGCCGAGGGCGGTGCATTCGACGAGGAGCGAGTCAAAGCCCTGACCGGCGACGATCGCATCAAGGCCCGGAAAATGCGACAGGACTTCTTTGAATTCCGCCCGACGTTCAAGCTCTTTCTCGCGACCAATCACCGCCCCATTGTCCGGGGCGACGACACGGGCATCTGGCGGCGCATTCGCCTCTGGCCCTTCACAGTCGAGATCCCGCCCGAAGAGCAGGACCACGCTCTCAAGGAGAAGCTCCGCGCCGAACTGCCCGGCATCCTTGCGTGGTCCGTTCGGGGCTGCATGGCCTGGCAAGACGATGGCTTGTCCGAACCGCCTGAAGTGTCGTCGGCGACCCAGTCGTACCGAGAGGAGCAGGATCACTTTGGCGATTGGTTCGAGTCGTGCTGCCTGGTCCCCGGGGAAAACGAAGTCGCTGAAACCTTTCATTGTCGCGGCGGGCTGCTGTATCAGAGCTATTCGGTGTTTTGCCGAAGCACCGGTACCAAGCCCCTCGGCATGTGGAAGTTCAGCGAGCGACTCTTAAAGCGGCCTGGCGTAATCCGTGATCGCAGCCGCAGCAGTAAATACACGGGCGTAAAGCTCACGGACGAGGCGTTTGCCGCCGCCCAACAGCAGGAGGGGCCCCGATGGCGAGGATAACGTCGATCGAAAATCCCCGTTTGCGCAGACTTGCGCAAAGTTCGCAGAGTTTTCCTATTACTCCACGTGAGATGATTTTCTTAGAGATTAACCGGAAAACGAAAAAACTCTGCGCAAGTCTGCGCAAACGCGGTTTTGGGTCTTCACCGACTGTGGCGAATAGATATCCGCACCTTTCTTGCCGCCCACACGACGACGGTGGGCCGCAAAAACGTCTACCGCGACGAACCCACACCCAAACTAGGCCGTGGCTCGCACAACGCAACGTGGGCGAACGTGGCCCGTCTGGCGGCCGCCTGCGCGGTCGTCGTGATCACCACAAGTCCCACGCCCTTCGGCACGAATGCAAGGACAACAAACCAAACCAACGGATGCAATTGTGAAATGGAGTTCATGATATGAAACTAGAGACAATCCCAATCAATGCCATTCGTGAATACGAACAAAACCCTCGTAAGAATGACGCCGCTGTTGGCCCAGTAGCTGACTCAATTCGGCAGTTCGGGTTCAAGGTGCCGGTCATCGTCGATGCGGAAAACGTCTTGGTGGCGGGACATACCCGTGTCCGGGCCGCTCTGCAATTGGAGATGACAGAAATACCTGCGATTCGGGCTGATGACCTCACGCCTGAACAAATCCGCGCGTTCAGAATCGCGGACAACAAGCTTCACGAATTGTCTGGCTGGGATCTGGAGATGCTGGCAGTTGAGATGAAGGACCTGCAAGCCCTCGATTTCAATTTGAATGCTATGGGCTTCTCTGCCGACGAATTAGCCGAGCTCCTCGACGTGGGCATCAGGGACGGCCTGTGTGACCCCGACGAAGTGCCGGCCCCGCCCGACGAGGCGACGACCAAACCGGGCGACATCTGGCTACTGGGCGATCACAGGCTGATGTGCGGCGACAGCGCCTCGCCGGAGGATGTCGATCGGCTGCTCGACGGCGCGAAGATTCACCTCGTCAACACTGACCCGCCGTACAATGTGAAGGTCGAGCCCCGAAGCAACAACGCCATTGCGGCGGGCAATTCTTCATTCCCCGAGTCGAAGAAGCGAACGCACCATCAATCCTTCGATGTGGCTCGCCAGGGCGAGAAGAAGAAGACCCATGCCAAGCTGCGAGCCAAGGACCGACCGTTGGCCAACGACTTCGTGACCGACGAGGCGTTCGACAAGCTGCTGTTCGGGTGGTTTGGCAACATCGCTCGTGTGCTTCTTCCGGGCAGGGGTTTCTACATTTGGGGCGGCTACGCGAATCTCGGCAACTATCCGCCGGTCCTGAAGGCCTGCGAGTTGTACTTTTCGCAGGGCATCGTCTGGGACAAACAGCATCCCGTCCTGACGCGCAAGGACTTCATGGGGGCGTTCGAGATCTGCTTCTACGGTTGGCGTGAAGGCGCAGCCCACGTCTTCCTCGGCCCCAACAACGCGACCGATCTGTGGCACATCAAGAAGGTCAACCCGCAATCGATGATTCATTTGACTGAGAAGCCGGTCGAACTGGCGATTCGGGCGATGCAGTACTCGTCACGGGCTGGTGAGAACGTGCTGGACCTATTTGGCGGCAGCGGTTCGACGCTGATCGCGGCAGAGCAGACGGGTCGCAAGGCGCATCTAATGGAACTCGACCCGCCTTACTGCGATGTGATTGTCCAGCGTTAGGAGAAGTTCACTGGGAGGAAGGCGGATCGGTGCAAAAGCTCAGTCGTCACAAAACTCGGGCAATGAATTGATTGGAATGCAAAACTCATCGCAGATTCTCTGCCAAGTGGTCACGCCAAGAAACGAGTCTCTTATTGCTTCTCGTTCCTCTGAAGAGCGATGTGGCAAACTCTCTGTCAAGATTGGCGGAAGCCTTGATTCGTTCAGGTCGCGTCTCCACTTATCGGGAACAGCTCCATTTGCTGGCGTGCCCTCGACGATGAAGACTCCGACGGGTGCTGGACCGCCCGCACGGTGCAGTTCCCATGCGCAGTCGAGGTGGCGGAGCATCTGGTCGCGGACGGGCATCCATGTTGTACTTCGCGTAGGCTTGGCTTCCGTTCGTTTTCCTTCTACAACAAGCATGAGGCCGTTGGCAATAAGGAAGACATCTGGCCAGGACGGCCCTTCCAAGATGTACCATGCGGAGCCTGGGACTTCTTTTTCTCGGAGAGAGGTCAGTGCTTCATCAATAACTTGCGGATCTTTCGCAAGTAACTTCTCTCTCTTTTCGCGAGTGCTTTTTGATTTACCTAGGGCCGATGATTGGGCCGGCCTCTTGGCATGCTTCACCAGCCATCTCAAGAGATCTCGCGGTGGCGGCAGTGGGATTTCATCGATACCCATTCGGACTTCCTTAATACCGCTGCAAGCTGATGAAGTAACACCGCGAATCTGTGAACCTGCCTGCGCAAGTTCGAGGAGCCGCTGGAGCCAGCTATCGCCCGTCGGGTCCTGCCTCAGCAATTCTCCGAAAACGGGGACTACTCGCGTCTTTGATGAATCGTATCTGCCGCCCATTTGTGCCGTTCAATCGTCGCTGCAAGACCAGATATCGGACAAGCCCATGACAGTATCAATGACCTGTGATTCAGTCAAAACCGCGTGCAATTCATTGCCGAAGCAACGCCCCGGTAGGTGCCGAGGCGTCGTTGGAGATGAGATGTCGGTGGTTGGCGAATCAGCCCGCGAACTGGAACTGCCCGCGGTCGACCTTTTTGAACCGGGCCGACTTGCCCTTAAGGCCCGCCACGCCGACCTCGTGGAAGTCGAGGGCGTCACGGCCGCGCTGTTCAAGCGTCTCGATGCCCAGGTGCTCTTGGGCAATCTGCGTAAGGCGTTCGGTCATGGTCATGTCGCTGGCCTCCCTAACGGCGGGCTAGTACCCAACCGCGATGTAGCAATGTCCGCCACGCGTCGGTCGATCAACGAATCGCGCCGTTGCCGGACCGCCAACCTTCTCGATGCGATCGCAATCGCGGCGGCTAATCGCCAGGTAGCGGCCGCCGGGCATGGTCAACGCGGCACCGCCCCGCTTGAGGGCGTAGTCTTCCGCTTCTTCGAAGATCTCAAATTCCCTGGCTCGGCATTGAATGGTCATAGTCATGGCTCCGATGCGTACGCCCCACGCGTACACACACATGAGGGCATCCGGGGCGGACACAATCAAGGCGAATTGCGGCGAAATTCGATCGATTACAAAAACGCCAACAGGGTCAACCGCCGCCATAATCAGGCACACGTGTTGCATGAGTGTCGTGGCGATGACATCGCGCACCGTGGCCCCACGACGAGGAGGGTCGCCTAGGTGGCCAACGACACGCGCCCAACGCCACACGGGCCAACGTCGCGGCCCACCTTAGAGACCGTGACCTACGAGCGGCCGCGCTGCCCGGCGTGCCGGGGGACCCGCCTGACCAAGTACCGGTCGCTGGCCGACCAAGGCGATGGCAGCAGTCTGTCTTGGGTGCGCTGCCAATGCGGCCACCGCTTCCGCATGCTGCTGGAATAGAACAGAAAAAATCCTCTTGCCTTCCAGATGCTGGATGGCCTCGATGGATCGTGTGCTATGCTGAATGTGAAGGAACGTACTTCGAGGTGCAGGATGCCCACGCGACCGACCCGACATCGCTCAATTGACCTGGCCAAGCGGCTGGGGACCAAGAGCCTCAAGACGATGGAACGACCGTCCGCCTCGGCGCGGGGCTACGGCCGGCGCTGGCAACGGCTGGCCAAGATGTTCCTGGCGAATAACCCGCTGTGCGTTGACCCGTTCGGTGTGCATGGCAAGTGGCCGGTGGTTGCCATGCATGTGGACCACATCGTCCCTCGCAGCACCGGCGGCACGGATGAATGGGATAACCTGCAGGGGCTCTGCGGTCCCTGCCATTCGCGCAAGACGGTGCAGTGCGATGGTGGGTTCGGCAGACGGCGGGAACGGATGCAGGTAGATCGCAAGCGTGACGGGATGGTGGCACCGATAGAGTGACTTGAGCCGCGTGTACTAGTGGTGCTGCCAACATGGCACCGCTGACCGGTAGGCCGGTCAGAAACATGGGGCTTTCTGAACGTAGACCATGTCGCCATATGACGCACGATTTTGAGGGTATCGCATTAGGGGGGTATCCCCTCTGGAGATGTCAGAAATGCGGTTTTCGGACGACAAGCATGTTCGGCAATCACATATCAATAGTAGACAGCACTAGGGCCTGAACCATGGGCAGACGCGGACCCGCCCCCACCCCGACCAACATCCTCAAGCTGCGCGGCAGCACCCTGGTCACCAAGCGCCGTCTGCAGAACGAGGTGCAGGGCCCTACCGGCAACCCCGATTGCCCCGATTGGCTGGATGAGGATGCCAGGGCGATGTGGGAGAAGCTCGTCCCGCAGCTTTCGGCGATGGGCGTCCTGACCCGAATCGATGGCAATGCGTTAGCTCGGTATTGCCGCTTCTGGTCGCGCTGGCGCAAGGCCGAGGACTTCATCACCGAGCGCGGTGAGATGTATCCACTCAAGGACGACCAAGGCAACGTGAAGTGCTTCCAACAATGGCCGCAGGTGGCGATCGCCCACAAGCTCAGTCAGCAGCTCACTAAGCTGGAACAGGAGTTCGGCATGACGCCGTCGGCACGGGCACGCATCCAGTTGACGACCGACCCCGCTACGGAGAGCAGGTCCCATGACAAGGGTCGCTTCTTCAAGGCGGGGTAAGGCCAAGCGCAATAGTAAGGCCAAGCCAAAGCGCGCTGTCGCCACATCACCTTCATCCATCCTATCTGAGTTCGGCTCCATCCCCGGCTACGACCCCATCGCCACGGCGGGCGACTGCAGGTTCGATGTCCTGTCCGCCCGATTGGCCGTGGACTTCTTCACCGAATGCCTGACCTTCACGGCCGGAGAATGGCGTGGCGCGCCGTTTACACTGCAGCCCTGGCAGTCCGCAATCGTGGCCAACATTTTCGGTTGGAAGAGACCGGACGGCCTGCGCCGCTATCGCGAGGTGTTCATCTATGTGCCTCGCAAATGCGGCAAAGCGCTGGCCGTCGACACACCGATCCCGACTCCCGACGGCTGGAAGCAGATGGGCGACATTGACGAGGGCGATCTGGTCTTTGATGAGAATGGGCTACCTACCTTGGTCACCCATGCCTATGTGGTTCAGCATGTGCGGCCCTGTTATCGTGTGTCATTCTCCGACGGAACCTCGATCATCGCGGATGCCGACCACCTCTGGACGGTCGACGATCGGTATTCGGGCCGTCGGATTGTCAGCACTGAGTGGATGGCCGGTCGATTGCGCTGCGGCCATCGCCAGACCCACCGCGAACACCGCTTCTCCATTCCGGTCGCCGGGCCCCTGCATACGCGGCCAATCACCCTGCCCGTCGATCCCTACACCCTCGGGGTCTGGCTCGGGAATGGAAACTCTTACGCCGCCAACATCACGTCGCATGCCGAGGACGTCGAGAGCTACGTGGCATCGATCGGGCGGACGGCCTATCCGTTGAAAAAGTCGACGCCTGCTCCCGATGGCAGGCGCAGCGCGACACTGTTGTTCGAAGGGCTCTTTGCCGATTTGAGGGTGGCCGGTCTCATCCAGAACAAGCACATCCCCCGTGCGTACCTGCGTGCATCCATCAACCAGCGACTTGCCCTGCTGCAAGGCTTGATGGACACCGACGGCTACTGCTCCAAGAGAGGACACTGCGAATTTACTACGACGACCCATCGCATCCACGAAGGCGTGCTGGAACTCCTTCGCAGCCTGGGTATGAAGCCGACCTGGTCGGTCGGTCGGGCCATGCTCAACGAAAAGGACTGCGGGCCCAATTGGCGGATTCGCTTTTCGCCGAGGGCTGATCTACCGGTCTTTCGTGTTCCGCGCAAGGCTCAGCGGGTCATCACCCAGCGTAAGGTTGCCCGCCGCAGCATGACCCGGCAGATCGTGGCCATCGAGCCGGTCGAAAGCGTCCCCGTCCGCTGCATCACCGTGGACTCGCCTTCGCGCCTGTATCTGGCAGGGGAAGGGATGGTCGCCACCCACAACAGCGAGATGGCCGGCGGCCTCGGCAACCTGCTTACCTTTGCCGACGGCGAGCCCGCCGCCCAGACCTACTGCGCCGCCGCCGATCGCGAGCAGGCTCGGCTGGTCTTCAATGCCGCCAAGACGATGGTGCTGGCCGAACCGGAACTGGCCTCGCGGAGCAAGTGTTACACCAATGCCATCGTCGTCGAGTCCACCGGCAGCGTGCTGAAGGTGATTAGCGCGGAGGCCTACAGCAAGCACGGCATCAATGCTCACGGCATCATCGTGGATGAACTGCACGCCCAGCCGGATCGGGAACTGGTAGATGTGCTCATGACTTCTACAGGCGCCCGCCGCCAGCCCTTGGTCATCTACATCACCACCGCCGACTTCGATCGGCCGAGCATCTGCAACGAGAAGTATGACTACGCCGTCAAGGTGCGGGATGGCATCATCGAGGACCCGGCCTTCCTGCCGGTGATCTACGAGGCAAAACAGGACGACGACTGGACCGACCCCGAGGTCTGGGCCAAGGCCAATCCCAACCTCGGCATCTCGGTCAGCATGGAATACCTGGAACGCGAATGCCGCCGAGCCAGAGAAACACCCTCATACGAAAACACCTTCAAGCGGCTGCACCTGAATATGAAGACCCAGCAGGATGTGCGGTGGCTCTCGATGGAGACCTGGGATGCATGCGGGAAGCTGAAGTTCGATGAATCCTCACTGGAAGGCGAACGCTGCTTCGCCGGACTGGACCTGTCCACGACGACGGACATCAGCGCCTTCGTGATGGTCTTCCCCCGCGAGGATGGGCAGGTTGCCCTCATCCCGCGGTTCTGGATACCAGCCGAGAGCGCCGAGAAGCGCGAGCGACGGGACCGGGTGCCCTACACGACGTGGGCGCGGCAAGGCTACATCGAGATGACCAGCGGCAACGTGGTGGATTACGACACGATCCGTGCCCGCCTCAACGAGCTCAAGGAGCGATTCAACATCGCTGAGATCGCCATCGATCCGTGGAATGCCACCCAGCTTTCAATCCAGCTTCAGGGCGATGGCTTCGAGGTGGTCACCTTCGGCCAGGGATTCAAGGACATGACCGCGCCTTCGAAAGAACTGGAGAAATTGGTCATGTCCGACAAGCTGCGCCACGGCGGCCACCCGGTCCTGCGGTGGATGGCCTCCAATGTCGCCGTCGAGACCGACGCGGCTGGGAATCTCAAGCCGTCAAAGAAGAAATCGACCGAACGCATCGATGGGATCGTCGCCACCGTAATGGGTCTGGGCAGAGCCGTGCTCGACGAAGGAGAGTTTATTCCGGGGGTCTATGTTGTCGAGTGGTCTTGATCAGCCCCTCGACAGGCACTTCCATCCCTTGTAATCCCCCAAAAGAATCCACCGAGTGTATTCATGGCATCGTCGCCGCCGTTTTGGGCCTGGGTCGAACTCTTCTCGATGAGGGCGAATGCAACCCCTGAGTGTTCTTGATTCCGTGGTGAGGGGTACACAGTACTGGATTCGACGACGCCATCGAGACTGACGCTGCGGACAACCTCAAACCCCCAAGAAGAAATCGACCGAACGCATCGACGGCATCGTGGCAGCCGTCATGGGACTGGGGAGAACCCTGCTCAACGAAGGCGAATGCAAGGCGGGATTCTTTGTGGTCGAATGGGTCTGACAAGCCGACCCCGTGCATTCGTCAACAGTTCGCAGGACACATGTTCGAGTGCAAGAATCTTTGCACTCGGCGCGAACACTCAATTTGAGGGCAGGCCATTGTGCCTCGGAGTCTATGCGTGCTATGGGCTTGCTATCAAGGCCGCTACAAACACTTTGACGTCTCGGCCGTCGACGACTTTGTCGCCATTCCAATCCGCGTAGACTTGGCACGATGCGGTTTCGGGGCTCAAGACCGCATGGACAAACGAATCCAGCTGCGAAATGTCGATCTCGCAAACATCGGGAATCTGGTTGTGATTCAAATCCGTCGTCACGGGCGGCGTCGACTCGTTCAGCCAGAGCGTGATATTGTTGGAACTTGTGTTCGCAAACACCGCATCGCGGCGCAGGTCGCAATTCAGTTCGATGCTGCAGACCGTGGCCGGATTATCTCCCGTTGCAAAGGCTCCCAGCCCTTCAAACACGAAGTTGCCCCGGTTCGCCATCAGTACGGCCGTGTCCGAATTGGACAGGGGAATGACGACGTCCGGGAGTCCGTTCTGATCAATTTCCAGGAACGCAAAGTCAAGCGGGTGCGATCCGCCTGCCAGCGGCGACGTGACTTTCGAAGAAAACGTCCCGTCCCCGTTTCCGGGCAGGGCCGAAAAGGTGTGCTCCAGTGAATTGACGACGGCAATATCGAGATGCCCATCCAAATTCAGATCGACCGTTCGCACAGCGCGCGGCCGAGAGCCGACAGTGAGGTTGTTCCACGAACCGAATGAACTCCACTGTCCCATCCCATCCATGCCCAGGTTGAACTTGACCCTTGCGAAGCCGGCCTGATAGTCAGCCACGATCAGGTCGAGCAACGAATCCCCGTTGAGATCCGCGAGTTCAACTGAATCCAAGATGGTGCCCCCCGTGATCGGCATCGGCAAGCCAAGCGTCCCGCCGCCGGTTCCCAGAAGGAGATACGCGATGCCGCTCCATGACGTCGCGATGAGGTCCGCCTCAGCGTCCCCATTCACGTCTCCTATTGCAACATCGGTTAATGCAAGTGAGACGGAATAGGGTGTTGCCACACCAAAGGTCCCGTCTCCCAGGTTCAAAAGTACGCTGATGGTGTTGAAATCGTCCCACGGACCGTTACAGACGACGAGGTCAGCGAATCCGTCCAGGTTCAGATCCCCGGAGACGATCCGCGTGGGTCCGGAGCCGCACGGATAATTGGCTGGATTCCGGAATGTACCGTCGCGGTTCGATAGCAAGACGGTTACTTCGTTGTTGCCTCGGTTTGCAATGGCAACGTCCTCGGCGCCGTCTCTGTCCAAATCGGCAGAGAGAATGCTCGAGGGCTGTGAGTTCATCGGTAAAGTGGGCAGGACAGTTCCAAATCCGCCGGCACCGTTATTGACAAGTGGGCGAACGGTCCTGAGTGTGAACTGGGACGTGACAACGTCGAGCAGCTCGTCTCCGTTCAATAGACCTGTCACAACCTTTCGAGCTGTGACACCGAGATCCTGACTGGCGGGGGACCCTAATGCGCCGCCGCCCAGGTTGGGGATCACGGAAAACCAAGAATTGTAGTTGTACCCGACAAAGACCTCCGGCAATGTGTCTCCATTCAAGTCTCTAAGTTCGACATCTGTGACGTCACTTGATACAGGAATGTTATTGGGATCGCCGAAGACACCATTGCCCTGGTTGCGAAGCAGGGCGATGCGATTGTTGCCGCCGATGACGATGTCCATGTCATTATCAAGATCGATGTCGGCGATGTCTAAACAAACGGGTCCGAAGCTCGTCGCGTAGTCGGTCCCGGCGTCGAATCCGGCCCATTGGCTGGACTGATCCATTCCCACATTCAACAAGACGATCGTCTTCTGAGGTGATGCGTTCGCAACCACGAGATCAGGGAATCCGTTCCCATCCAGGTCTGCCGCCTCCAATGCCTCAGGCGTGAAAGCCGAATTCATCGAAACGGGCAGCAATCCCGCAAACGCGCCGTTTCCGTCATTGAGCAGGATCGTCACGTTGTCGGAAGCAAGATTGGTCGTCGCAAGATCAGAATCACCATCCAAGTCAAAATCGGCGGCCACGACGCAAGATGGAGTGTTTCCGGTTGGGTAAGTCACCGATCCGGCGACAAAACCACCGCTCCCGTTGTTTCGCAGGAAGACAACACGGCTCGTACTGAAGCCGGCGGTCACAATATCGAAATCGCCATCACCGTCGAAATCCTTTACCACGAAGCTTCTCGGCGAGCCTGACGTCGCATGATGCACGGGCGGGTCAAACCGGCCGGTTCCATCTCCTCGCAGGATTGCTACTTCGTTTCCTGTAAGAGCGAGAATGTCCTCATGTCCGTCGCTGTTCACGTCCGCCAGATCGACTCCCCACACATCCCCATGCACCACAAACCGGTCAATCGGCGCGATCAAGGGACTCGACGTGGAGATGTCGCAGCCATCGAGTATTCCATTCTGGTTACAGTCCATGCAGGATGGATCGCCGACGGGGCAACCGCTCAATTCGCATGAGTCGGGAATCTCGTTTTCGTTGCAATCGGAATCCGACCCGGAAATGATCTCGCAGGCATCCGCAATCTTGTCAGAATCACAATCAGGCTGACATTCGTCCGGTACGACATTGGCATCGCAGTCGCCGCTTGTTCCCATTGCAACGTCACAGTCGTCAGGCATGCCATTTGTATTGCAGTCTGTTTCGCACTCGTCGGGAAGCCGGTTCGCGTTGCAATCCATGCTGAAGCCCCCGACCGCGTCACACTCGTCTGGCATCCCATTGGTGTTACAGTCTTCGGCCAACACCTCACAATTGTCGGGAACGCCGTTCGAGTTGCAGTCGTTGCCCGCTGTATCGCAGTCATCCGGAAGGTCGTTCTGGTTGCAGTCTGCCGTAAAGCCCTCCGGACCGTCGATGGTCATGTGCGACACACCCGTCTGACCCGCGATCCGTAGGAGATAGGGGCGACCTGCAACCACGTCGACCGAAAGTGTCGCCATTCGACCGGCGAAACCGCACGTTCCGCTGCTGCATGCGACCTGATTGGTCAGGTCGCCCGGGCACCCCGAATAAACCGAAACGAGGTTGTTAATCGTCCCCGGAGAATCACAAAGCGATATGACGGCGTTTCCGCTCGTTTGGGGGATGTATCGATACCAGGCGCTCGGACTCGAATTCCCGCAAATCGTGACGCCGTCCTCGTTGAGCCCCGTTGTGTCGCATGCATACTGCACACCGGAAGTCACAAGCATCGCATCCGCGCAATTGTCCGTCGCGACCGTGAGGACCGCCAGCTCGCATTCGTCCAGGATTCCGTTGGAATTACAATCCGTCGCGCTGCCGCCAAGCAAGTCGCATTCATCGGGCACACCGTTGGAATTGCAGTCCCGCTCACACTCATCAGGCCGTCCGTTGGAGTTGCAGTCAACGCTGGTGAGCGAAGCAATGTCGCAGTCATCCGGAAGCCCATTGTCATTGCAGTCGTTGACGACGTATTCAACCGTAATTCTGAGGTATGACTTTTGGCATTCCCCTACAGTAGACTTTGGGGTCAGTTCAATCTGTACGTCGCCGCCATTTAGACCGGCCGCTTGCACCCATAAATCGCGGCCGATGGAAACCGTCTGCGCCCGGGGGAAGCTGCAATTGCCGGAAGTTCCCGGAAAGACCATTGAACCTGCAAAGATGCCATTGAGACGAACGTTCAGCGTGTAATTGGCCAGCGCAATCTTGCCATGCGCGGTGAGTTGAACATCGCTGGAAGGCAAGACGGCCGCCGCGAATTCAAATGACTGACCTGCGGGATAACCAAACGGCGATTGCGCGTCAAAATATCGCCGCAAGACGTACGTATCGCACTCATCCGCAACGCCGTTCGTATTACAGTCGCCGGACAGCGATTCGCATTCATCCGGCACGCCGTTCGTATTGCAGTCGGACGATGTCAGATTCTCGATATCGCAGGCATCCGCCGTCGAGTTGCCATTGCAGTCTGCGTAATTGCCTGATTCATCCACCCCGATGTCCGGCCGACAGTTCTGAACACGATCGTCGCCGTCAAAGTCCTGGGCGGGAAGGCCGCTGAACGATGTTCCCTGATCGATGCAGGAGGAGCCGGCGCCAAGGTGTACATCGTCGTCCAGCGTACCGATCTGCGCATCGGCCCCGTCAACATCAACAAAGAGCGGGTCACCCGGGACGACATTCTCGCCATCCCATGATCCCGTCCATCCCTGCACGCAGCAAAACTGGAACAGGGCGTCCGGCGCAGCGGTCAAATAAAGTTGAGCGGCCTCCACATCCGACCCCGCATCCGTGTTTCCCCACACGATGGAGTTTTTCAGATAAAGTGTGCCGCCGTTGCTGTAGATGCCGCCCCCGCTCAGGTCCGCGTGATTCGCGGCGATCGTCGATTGGAAGATTCGCAGAATTCCATGATTGCGGATCGCCCCACCAATCGAATCGGCCGAATTGCCGGTGAAAGTCGAACTCTCAATCAGCCCGGCGATTCTGACGGCACCCGCGTTTTGCGCATGATTGCCGTGGAATCTGCTTCGACGTATGGTCACGACGCCTTCGCTGTTGACAGCGCCCCCATCCCCGGGCCCTGAAGCGTTCCCAAGAAACTGGCAATCCTCGAGCGTCGTCGTACTCTCGATGGTGCACTGAAGGGCGCCGCCCGAGCCACCCATCGCGGTGTTCTGCTGAAATGAGCATTCGGTAAAAGTGGATGTCGAACCGTCGTCGTAAACCGCGCCCGCGGCTTCTGCGAAGTTATTCACGAAATTGCATTGATCGAACAGCACAGTCCCGTCGGACCCGCGCGCCGCCCCGCCTCGATGCACCGCGTGGTTTTCCAGGAACGTGCAGGCACGAACGGTTAATGTGCTGTTGGACATAGACAGACCGCCGCCTTCGCGATCGGCCTGGTCAATCCGATCCGCGTTGCCGGCGCGAACGGTAAACCCATCAAGCAAAGTCCCTGCGCCGACCCCGTCAGCTCGGACCACGTGAAGGCTGTTTTCGATTAGCGTCGCCGGATCCGCAGTGTCATTCCCCGAAAGATCACCGCTGAGCACGGAGGCATGAATGGCTGGATCACGATCTCCGAAGACGCCGCTCCCTCCGCCTGCAGGAAACCCGCCGTACAGTGCCACGCCATCCACAAGATCGAAGGAGATGCTTCGCTTACCCGAAGCGGCGTTGCACTCACCCGGCTGGCAATGTGACGGCGAAAACGCGCCTTCTGCTACCCAGATCTGTTCGACCACGCCAGACGAAGCACGGGCATAGGCGAGCGCCGATTGCAGATCGGTAAATGCGTCGCCCCAATTCAGCCCGTTGCCGGCCCCTGCTGCGGAGCTATCGACATACAAAACGGATTGAAACATCTCACATGCATCCACGATGCCGTTGGTATTGACATCCGGATCGCACGCGTCGGGTACGCCGTTCTCGTCACAATCGGGCCCCATGCCGAGCGGTGGGACCTCGCATTCATCCGGAACCAGATTCCCGTCACAGTCATTGCTTGAGCCGGAGTAAATGTCGCATACATCCGAGTTTCCATTCGTATTGCAGTCCGGGCTGCATTCATCCGGAATCCCGTCACCATTGCAATCAAGACTCGTGCCGCTGCCGATATCGCAGGCGTCTAGGATGCCATTGCTGTTGCAGTCATTGGTGGGAGCGAATTCGATGAGCCCGCGCAGGCCGGCGCTTCCATCGCTCCATTGGCCCGCCAGTACCGGACTGGAATTCCTAAGTGCGATATCGCCCCACTGCTGGCCCGCCCAGTTTCCATTGCCGGTGTTGTTGTCCGGTTGCCCGCTGCCCCAGTTTACATAGTCGACGGGAGTGCCGTCGGACCAGACGAACGTTCCCTCGACATGCATGTCGTTCAATCCAATGAAGAGTCGAGTATCCGAGTAGAGCGGCTCAAACGTTTGAACGATCCAGGCGTTCTCTGCAGCGTCATCGACGGTGGCAAGGTGGCCCCCCAGGCTTGCTGCGAAGGCCTCCGCCGCGGGCCAGTCCGTTACCGTGGGGCTTACAAAGTAATCGTGACCATTAATGGGATTGTGGACGGACCCGCCGGGCAGGCTCAGGGCCCCGACGTGAAACTCGCAATCATCGGGCACGCCGTTCTCGTCGCAGTCCGTAGCCCCCGAATTGACCTCACAGACATCAAGAATGCCATCATGATCGCAATCGCCGCTGAGACCACCCATCTCGTCGCACACGTCGGAGATCGAGTTGATATTGCAATCAGAGAAGTACGCCGTCTCGTCGGCGCCCATGTCAACCCGGCAGTGCTGAAGGCGAGGATCGCCCTCATAGTCTGTCGTCGGCGCAGAAAGAGCTGAATCGATGCCCCGGTTGATGCATGGCGACATACCCTGCAGGTGAAGGTCGTCGTCGTTCGTTCCGGCGACATCGTCAGGCCCGTCCGCATCGACGAAGAGCGGGTCGAGATCGATGTTTCCCGTTCCGAGAATAGTGGACGGCATGCCTTGAATGCAGTTGTAGCTGGCCGAAACCGTCGTCAATGCACTGTAAACCTGCGACGATGTGGGATCTCCGGTTGAGTCCGAATTGTTCCACAGGATCGAGTTGTAAATGCGAAGAAAGCCCTCATTGCCTTTGTAAACGCCGCCACCGGCCTGTTGCGAAGAGTTGCCGAAAAAAACGCAGTGGAGCAGTGTCGCGTTCGAGATCGTGACATCCGTGGCGAAGCCTCCACCCTCTCCGGATGACGTGTTCCCGCTGAAAACACAATTCGTCATTAAGGATGGGCCGTTGTCTGACCAATTACACCCGCCGCCGCCATTACCGGAAAAAGAATCGCAATGATTACCGAGGAATACACACGAATCTGCGGTGAGCTGTGATCCGCTCCCGCTCAGTCCGCCGCCCCCATGCTGTGCAGAGTTCGCGATGAATCGACAGGAATTGAGAATAAGGTTGTCCCCTGAGCAGCGCAAGCCTCCGCCGCTGTGGCCGGCTTGATTCTCCGTAAATGCGCAGTTGGTTAGGGTCATACTGCCGTCGGACAACATCACGCCCCCGCCTAGGCCTCCAGACGTGTTTTGCGTAAAGCCGCAGTTGCTCATGCCCGCTACCGAGGAGCCCTGTATATGAATGGCTCCGCCCGTCCCGATCGCAGAATTTGACGAGAATTCGCATTCTGAAAAGACAGCGCTACTGTCAAGAATCAGCACCGCTCCGCCCATGCCGGTTCCGACTTGCACGTTTCCTGAATAGGTGCAGCCTGTGAACGAGGGACTTGCTCCCCCCGACAGACTGACGGCGCCGCCTTGTTCAGCCTCATTCGACGTGAAGTCGCAATTGAGAACCGTGGGCGCACCGGTCCCTGCGATGCGCATTCCACCGCCGCGCGTATCGAAGATTGGAAATCCGGGGCCGTCTGCTTTGCCGCCTGTGATCGCGAATCCGTCCAACTGGGCAGTCGAGTTTGTGCCGTTCCCCGAGACAACGTGATAGCTGTTGTCGCCACGGTTGCTGAAACCAACGTCGTCGCCATTCAAATCGCCGCTCAGGATCGTAGGGTATGCGTCGATGTCCCGGTCATCGGGTGTGCCCGACACGATGCCGGCATAGCCGCCTTTTAGCGATACGCCGCTAATCAACTGAAAGCTAGCGTTCCGGCTTCCACCGGGCGCTGCCGGGCGATATGTACCCGTCGCGACGCGAATCTCATTGACAACTCCACCCGAGGAACCGGCGGCTGCAAGCGCTGTTTGTAGATCGTTGAAGGCCTGGCCCCAACTGCTCCCGTCACCCCCCGGTGCACTCGCATCGACATACAGCACACTCTGTCCCCAAGCAGATGCATGTACAAAGATCGACAACGAGATCGACAAGATAGCCATTCTTGCGGCCATGAAACTGTCTCCAGCTGCACGCAATCAGAGCCTTGCGACAATGCCTGATCAGCCGTGCGCTACGGTCACCCAGAGGTTTCCGATACTCTGCCACCGACAACTGAGACGAAACGCCACGCGCCCCGCGATTAGGGCAAAAAGACCTACTGTGGGAAGGGCCGATTGCGAATATCTTCGGGGGGGAATAAATGGCGGATGCCCGAGCATGTCGTCGCATTCTTGCCTCCTCACGAGCTCCGAGCCTTCTAAGATTCTACAGTAACCGAGGTCTAGTTACTATCAGGCCCACTCCGCTCAAGATTCGTGCGCTGCGTCTTGAGATCCTCCGTTGATCTCGCTAGTCTTCGCCTATGTGACTTCAACTCAGAATCTGACGAAAAACCCACCCATAAAGCTTTTGATTTCAAGCGCTTAACGGCCAAACCACGATCGGTCGCCTCAACTCAGCTTGGACCTAGTTTCTTTAGACTCAATGCAATCCGTACTGGATCAAAAACATCGGTAAGGTTGACATCTCCCGTGCATCGGACAATCGGTGAACTGGTCGGCAACACGCTTGAGCCTTGGAATCCAAGTTCACCGCCACTGACCACTCTCCTTGTGACCCGGCGCGGAGTACCCCCGAAACCTAAACTCCCCGCAGCCGATTGCCGGGCAGGTAGCACGCCAGGATCTGCCCCCCATCGGTTGGCAGGGACCAAACAACGATGATCGATGGGCCACATGCCTCTTGCATGGCGAGCCGATTGTCCAGCCCAGCATGCGGGCCATCGGTGCACCGGGCAAGGGAGAAGAGTTGATCCGCCCGTTTGCTGGGCTAAGGTCGGTCCCCATGAGAGCGAGTAATGGTCAAATTTCGTTGATGACGCGGTAATCAGGCGGCGTTTCTCTCGGCCTTTTCTCCATTGACGAACTTCACACCGGCGATGACATCGGGAAGCAGCGTCGCGCCATTGAGCAGCCGCCAGTGGTTCGCGGCGGACTCGCACAGCTTGAACACCATTGCCAGACACGCGATCCGACTGCCGTTGCCTTTGGTCCGGCGGTGACGCAGCCGCACCGTGGCGAACGTACTTTCGATCGGATTCGTCGTCCGCAGGTGCCGCCAGTGCTCGGCCGGGAAGTCGTAGAACGTCAGCAGCACCTCGCGATCCTTCACCAGGCACTCGGCCGCGCCGGGGTATTTGGCCGCGTAGTGGGCCACGAAGTGATCGAACGCCTGGTTCGCATTCTCCCGCGTCGGCGCCATCCAGATCTCGTGCAGCTTGGCCTTCGCGCCGGTCTGCACCCGCTTGGGCATCTTGTCCAACACGTTGGCCGTCTTGTGCACCCAGCAGCGCTGCGCCCGGGTCGTCGAATAGACCTTCGGCAGCGCCGCCCAGAAGCCCAGCGCTCCGTCCGCCGTGGCCAGCTTCGGGTCGATCGTCATGCCCCGTTGTTGGCAGTCCAGCAGCAGCGAATACCACGACTGCTCGCTCTCGCGATGGCCGTCGACCACCGCGATCAGCTCCTTGCGGCCGTCCGCCCTCGCGCCCATCAGCACCAGAATGCACTGCCGGTCTTCCTCCAGGCGGATGTTGAAGTGAATCCCATCCGCCCAGAGGTACACGTAGTGCTTGCCTTCCAGGGAGCGGCGATTCCATGACTGGTACTCGTCCTGCCAACTCGTCATCAAACGCGTGATCGTCGTGGCGCTGAGCCCCGCCGCCTGGGGACCGACCAGCGCCTGCAGGGCCTCGCTGAAGTCTCCGGTGCTGATGCCCTTGAGGTACAGCCAGGGGATCAACTCCTCGATGGCCTTCGTCTTCCGCAGGTACGGCGGCAAAATCGACGAACAGAACCGCTCCACGGCCTGGCCATTTGCATCCAACGCTTCGCCGGCCTCGCCGCGGCCGACGATCCGACGGTCCCACACCCGCGGCTGCGTCACCTCCACCGGCCCGACGCCGGTGACGAGGGTCCGGGTGGGATGATGGCCGTTCTTGACCACCTGCCGGCGGCCTTGCGGATCGCGCAGATCGGCGTGCCCTTCGATCCAGCCATCGACCTCCGCCTCGATCGCCTGGCCCAGGAGCCGTTGGGCCCCGTCCCGCAGAATCTCCGTCAAAACGTCTCGGCTGGGGACTGGAATCGTCTCGATCGACTCGTTACTCTCCTGCATCGGCGTACTCCTCTGCCCATCGTGGGCGGCTCGGAACCTCGAACAAGTCCCGAGAGTACGCCGCCTTTTTTTATCCCGCCACCATCAACGAAATTCGGTTATAGCTCCATGAGAGCCTCCGTTCTCAACTCTCCGGCCCGAGAGTGGGAACCTTGAGCCCGCCACACCGGCGGGCTCTGTTTGTTGGTTGGGCGAAGGAAAACAGACGTCCGCACGATTGGGAGTAGCGGACGGCTGTATTGAAAATGGATCGCGTCCCACATCGCAGGGATAATCGCGGACATGACGACATAGGGCATCCATTGGCATTCAACCTTTGCTAACCCATACCGTTCATGTCGAAGTGTCTCTGTTGCGCACATCCTCTTGTTTGAAGAGTGTTGGCTTCCCTCTAGTTGAAAGGCCGGTTGTGAAATCGGCCGACCCACAGGTTAACGCGCGACGCCCGAACGGAGACGTTCGGGCGTTTGGCTTTTTACGCCCGTTGTCGCAAGGATTTGCGCGACGAGGCGAATTGCCTTTTGTCTCTTGCCGAATCGCGCGCGACGTTGGCTTGGCCATGGGCCTGGGTCGAACTCTCCTCGATGAGGGCGAATGCAACCCCCGCGTGTTTCTGGTTCCGTGGTGAGGGGCACAACAAAAGGGCTCAGGCGACGCCACCCAGGTCGACACGGCGGGTGGAAATGTCGAGAATGCAATCCCCTTGGATTTAACGCCTCCATCACCGATGATGGGCCTGTGGATACCGACATCACCCGCGTTCTTATCGCCATCGAGGCTGGTGATGCCAAGGCATCGCCCGACCTCCTGCCGCTCGTCTATCAAGAACTCCGCGGTCTTGCGGCCAAGCGCTTAGCCCAAGAGAAGCCGGGGCAAACGCTGCAAGCGACGGCCCTTGTCCACGAAGCCTACGTCCGATTGGTCGGCAACGACGAACGGCGATGGAATGGTCGAGCCCATTTTCTGGCTGCAGCGTCGGAAGCGATGCGGCGCATACTGATCGAATGTGTTAGGGCCAAGAAACGTCAGAAAAGAGGCGGCGGTGGGCGGCGTTTCGATCTCACCACCGCGGACGTGACGATTGATGCGGTACCGGATGAAATCCTCGATCTCGATGAAGCCTTGACCAAGCTGGCTGCGGAAGACCCTGTCAAGGCGGAACTGGTGAAGCTCCGTTTCTTCGGCGGGATGAGTCTGCCGGAGGCGGCCGCGTTCCTGCGCATCTCAACCTCCACCGCCGATCGGTACTGGGCCTACGCGCGAGTATACCTGTATACTGAGCTGCGCGACAAGGCTGCGGCGGAGCACCTCTGACATGATTATTCTTCCATCGATGAGGTGATTTCGTGCGATTTGGCGCTTGACTTGGTGCGGCGAGTACGCATACGGATCGCGACCTGACGAGAATTCGGCCCGTCTGGGTACGTTTTGCCAGCAGAGGATGGTGATGACATGGCCGACAGACCTCTCGACACAGAATCGATCTTTTACGAGGCCCGTCAGATCGCGGACCCTGCCAAGCGCATAGCCTATTTGGACCGCGCCTGCGGCAGTGATACGGCGCTGCGGACGCGCGTCGAGAAATTGCTCTTGGCAGAGGGCGAGCTCGGCGACTTTTTGAAGACGCCGGGCGGCGAAATCGCCCATCAAATAGCGCCACCTGTTTCCAATATCAGCGACGCCATCACGTCGGACACTGCGCCTGGACTGGACATTACCCGACCCAGTGGCGGCGAAGGCGCCGTTCACCTCTCATCCCGAGACATGGCCGACCTCTCGGACGACGCAACGGACATCGGCACAATCATTGGTCATTACAAACTTCTCCAAGTCATCGGTGAGGGTGGTTTCGGTACGGTCTATATGGCCGAACAGGAAAAACCGGTTCGTCGACGCGTGGCGCTTAAGGTCATCAAGCTCGGTATGGACACGCGCCAGGTGATCGCCCGCTTCGAGCAGGAGCGGCAAGCCCTGGCGATCATGGATCATCCCAATATCGCCAAGGTTCTCGACGCCGGTGCGACTGACACCGGCCGGCCCTACTTCGTCATGGAGCTGGTCAAGGGCGTGCCGATCACCACCTACTGCGATACCCACAACCTCTCACCGCATGATCGACTGGAGTTATTCATTTCCGTTTGCCAGGCCGTGCAGCATGCCCACCAGAAAGGAATCATCCATCGCGATATCAAGCCAAACAACGTCCTCGTCTCCCGGCATGACGACAAACCTACGGTGAAGGTCATCGACTTCGGTATCGCTAAGGCCACCGGCGGCCGTCTCACGGAAAAGACGCTGTTCACCGAGTTCCGCCAGATGATCGGCACACCGGCCTATATGAGCCCGGAACAAGCCGGCCTTTCCGAACTCGATATCGATACGCGTACCGATGTCTACAGCCTCGGCGTTTTGCTGTACGAGCTGCTGACCGGCTCGACGCCGTTCGACATCAAGACACTGCTCAGCGCGGGGTATGCGGAGATTCAGCGGATCATCCGCGAGGTCGAGCCACCCACGCCCAGCGCACGGTTGTCGACGATGAAGGAAGATCTGCCCTCGGTCGCCGCCAGCCGCAAGACCGAGCCGACAAGATTGTCCAAGCTGATTCGTGGCGATCTCGATTGGATCGCAATGAAATGTCTGGAGAAGGATCGCTCGCGGCGCTATGAAACCGCAAACGATCTGGCGGCGGACATCCAGCGGTATCTTTCCGGCGAAGCGGTGGTGGCGGCGCCCCCCAGTGCCGTCTACCGGATGCGCAAGTTCGTCCGGCGCCATCGGAGCCCGGTCACAGCGGGGGCCTTGATCGCTCTGGCGATCATCGTCGGTTCGGGCCTCGCCTTCAGCGGCTTCCTGCAGGCGCGCGAACAGCGGGATCTGGCCATCGCCGCCGAAGCGAAAGCCGTTGCCGAAGCCCAAACCTCGAAGCAAGTCACGGACTTTCTCGTCTCGATGCTAAAGGGAGTTGGTCCGGGAGTGGCGCTGGGGCGGGATACCACGCTGCTGCGGGAAATCGTTGACGGCACCGCCGAACGCGTCGAGAAGGAGCTTTCGACCGAGCCGACCGTCGCCAGTCGCCTCCTTCGGATCATCGCGGTGGTCTACAATGAACTGGCAGTCTACGACAAGGCCGAGCAGACCGCTCGCCGGTCCGTTGAACTTTTGCGCGGAATCCCCGGTGAGAACTCCATCGCCATCGCCCGGGCGCTGATCGACTTCGCGAAAGTCCTCGAATCCACGGGCCGCTACGACGAGGCCAAGGCCACCTTCCAGGAGTCCTACGACATGTACTGTGGCGCAGGGGCGGGCGAAACCGACGACGCCTTGACCGCACTCAGTGGTGTCGGCGGTGTCCTCTTCCGCGTGAATGATTCGAAGGAGGCTGAGTCGGTATTTCGAAAGGTCTTGGATGGGCGAAGGGCGCTCACCGGCGCAGGCGATTCCGAGACTCTTGCTGGGGCACTCGATCGACTCTCCATCGTCATGGGGCGAAATCGCGAGAATCCAGCGGAGGCCGTGGCGCTTGCACGCGAGGCCTTGGCCATGCGCCGCCGTCTCTTCGGCGAAGTGCATCCAGACGTCACCCTGAGTCTATCAAACCTTGCCAGCCTGCTTTCAGATCGGAAGCAATTCGACGAAGCCATATCACTCGGCAACCAGTCCATCGAGCAACACCGTCAGCTCTTTGGAGATCGCCATCCGCGAACCGCCTCCGCATTAGAGGAGCTGGCCTGGATCTACAAGCAGGCGGGCCGTATCTCCGACGCCATCCCACTCTCCCGCCTCGCGGTTGATATCAACACCGAAAAGCTCGGAGCCGGCCACCGTACGACCCTCAACAGCAACTTCAGCCTCGGCTCCTTTCTCGACGCCGCCCGGGACTACGCCGGCGCCGAAGATCAATACCGCGCGTTGCTTGATTGGGCCCGCGCGAACTACGCAGCGGGGGACAACCGCACTTCCGCAGTAATCATGCTCGTCGCCAATGCGGTCATGAATCAGGGGCGACAAGGCGACGCCGAGACGCTCTATCGCGAGGCCCTCGAGGCGCGACTGGCCAACCCGTCCGCCAAGCAAACCCAAATTTCCGAATCCCGCAACGCCCTCGCCGATTGCCTCGTCGCGCAGGACCGTCGCGCCGAGGCAGAACCGTTGCTCCTTGCCGAGGAACTGCAATCGCAGGCGCCGGAAGCCGCACGGGCCGCCGCCCTGAACCGTCTGATCACCTTCTATGCCGTATGGGACTTGGCGGAACCAGGCTTGGGCTACAGTGAGAAGGCCGCCACCTGGCGCGACAAGCTCGACACCTGGCAAGCGACGACGCAGCCAACATCATTAAGACCGAGTTAGAAGAGGGCCGGAGTTCTCAATGGAGTTTTTTCGACCCTTGCCTTCTCGATCTGGCCGTCGTGACCTTCCCCCAGAAACTGGTCCAGCTCCATAGTTAGGATTCGGGGTTTGATCATGGAGGAAAGGTCATGAGCAGGAATCGTTTCAAGGCAGAAGAGATCGTGAGCAGGCTGTGTGAATTGTATTGGCTGATCACCCAAGGAGGGACGGAGGCCTAGGCAGGTGAGCAGCGTGCGCAACTGACTGCGGCTTAACGAAATATTAAGCCCGAGACATTGAGGCCGGGTACCGAAGTGCGGACATAAAAATGTCTCTGTTGCGAGCGTCCGATTGTTTGAAGTGCGTTGGGTTCCCTCTCGTTGAAAGGCCGGATGTGAAATCGGCCGACCCACAGGCTAACACGCGACGCCCGGACGGAGACGTTCGGGTGTTTGGCTTGTGTGCCGAGCATGTTCGGCTACTCGGAGGTGTAAGTCCTCTACCCAACCGGATGATGGCCGATTTCTCGCCCTGAGAATGGATTAACTTTGGGTACAAGTGCAGCGACTCTGATCCTAACCCGCATATTTCATCAGTGATCTTCGAATGGTGATGGACGGAGTTTTTCGGCTTTGTGCGTGAGCGGAGGGACGAAGGTGGAGGTTGGAGCGCGCAGGGCCCCCTTACCCCCAAGCGGTGATCAGGTTGTTTTTCGGGTCATGATGGGGCGGGCGGGATCAGGCGGAGTCGTGGAACCAGGGATCGCCACAGGTCCTGCAGGGGGCAGCTGCTCGACAGTCGCAGTACGACGCGGCGCACGGAGACGACCACCCGCGCGGCGACCTTGAGGAGTTTCAGGCGAATGGTGTTCACCTGGGCCTCGGCCAGTTCGGTGCCGGCCAGGGCCGTGCGGCGCAGCGTTTCCACCAGGACGTAGGCCGCCGAGGACAACAGCAGCCGGAACTGATTGGCCAGGAAGGCGTGGCAACTGGTGCGATCGGCGAAGAGCCCGAGCTGCTGCTCCTTGATGCGGTTCTCCATGTCGCCGCGGGCCGTGTACAGACCGTCGTAGATATCGTTCGGCGTGCGGTCGGTCAGGTTGGTCACCACGAATCGAACGTTGGGCCCCTGAACCAGCCGCTCGGCCTTGACGATCACGCGGCGCGGGCGATCCCAGGTCTGCGCCGCGTACTCGATCTCGTGGAAGTTCCGCACCTTCTGCTGCGTGGTGGCGAACTGGGCCTCGGCCGCCTGCATGAAGGACTCGGCCGCTTTCTCCAGGACGGTGTTGCGGGCCAGGCCCAGCACGTACTTGACGCCGTGCCGGTCGCACCATTTCATCATTCGCCGGCGGCAGAAGCCGGAATCCCCGCGGACGATGATCCGCACCCCGGGCCACGCCTGTCGCAAGCGCTGCACCAGCAGCTTCAGGATGGGCCAGGCGTGATGGGCCCCGTCGATGTTGCTGGGCCGCAGGTAGGAGACCAGCAGCCGCGAGCCGCAGAACACATACAGCGGTAGGAAGCAGTGGTGGTCGTAATAGCCGTGGAAGAAGCGGCCTTCCTGGTTGCCGTGGATCGGATCGTCGGTCGCGTCGAAGTCGAGGATCAATTCCTCCGGCGGCGATTCATAGGACGCGATGAACTGCTCCACCAGCACACGCGACATTCGTGCCAGGTCGCCGCGCGTGACGCGGTTCTCCAGCCGGCACAAGGTCGGACTGCTGGCCAGCGGCTCATCCGCGCTCGGCGGCCGCCCGGTCAGGACCGCCAGCACGGGATCGCTCCGCAGGGCTTGATGGTCGTTGAGATCTTCGTAGCCCATCGCAATGGCAAAGATGCGCTGGGCCAGCATGACCCGCTGGTCATGTTGAATTCGGGCCGGATCACGCGGGTCGTTGATGACCCCGGCCAGTTGATCGACCAGGCCCAGACGCCGCTCGACCTCCCGAAGCAGCAGACCCCCGGCGTCTGAGGTGAGCGTTCCGCCTGTGAAATCGGCCACGATTTTCTTGCGGCCGAGACTGGAAAAGAACATCGGTTTGCTGTTACAGTCTGTCACGAAAAAGCCTCCCTGCCTATGGACCGGAATGTTCTTAAGAAACCCCAGTCTACAAGGCTTCGAGGCTTTTTCTATTCCTATTCAACGCCGACCTGATGAAATATTCGGGCTAACTCGTGACCTGGATCCGTTGCGGGGGAAAGTTCACTCAACGAAGCCCCGCGCGGCTAGGCCGACTTTAACGAGGGCGTCGCCAAGACGTTCCTCATCGATCCGCACGGAATCGTAAACAACGCCGGATAGAATGCGCGGCAATGGACACTTGCGGCTGGACACGTTGAACGACTCCTTCATTCGGCGGACGGAAGGAACATGACTTCAAAGCCACTGCCAAATGTGTTCGTTGTCGGCGGAGGCTTCGTCGGCATCGCGGTGGCCAGAGCGTTGGACGGCATCGAAACTGCATTTTGACGGCAACCTGAATTCCGGTTATGGTTGAAAGTTCTCCTGCAAAGGGCATCCAGGAATTCGCAATCAAAAAGCTGGTGCGCACGGAGTCAATTGATACCCCGGCATTAGACGTAGAAGGAATGCGCCCTTGCTTCGAGAAGGGAAGAAATAAAAGCATTCGCAGCTACGGAGACCAACCTGTCTACAATTTCCAAATCCAGCGAAAAGCAGACCTTTTCATGGTTTGTCTTCGGCCTGATGGCCAGTGTTACCTTTGTCGGTATTCTGTCCGAGTTGGTGCCGTCGGGCATTTTGCCGCAAATGACCGCGGGGCTGGGCATTGAGGAAAGCGAGGTTGGCTTTCTGGTCGGTGTTTATGCGTTGGCTTCCGCCATCGCCGCCATTCCACTGATCAGTGCCACTCTCGCCTTCAACCGCAAAACGCTGCTAATGGCGCTGCTGATCGGGTTCGCGGCCTCCAATATCGTCGTCGGCCTCTCGTCGTCCTATGCGGTCATCATCGCCTTCCGCATCGTCGGCGGCATTTGCGCGGGCGTGATGTGGCCGATGATCGCGGCCTACGGCACGCGGCTGGTCCCCGACAACATGCATGGCAAGGCCATCACGGTCATCATGTCGGGCAACACCCTGGGCATCAGCATCGGCCTGCCGGCGATGACGGCGATCGGCCTCAAATTCGGCTGGCGGAGCGTCTTCATGGTTCTGGGGATGATTGTCGCAGTCATTGCCGTGCTGTCGTATTTCTATTTGCCAGCGGTGAAAGGCGAGAAGCTCAACAAGAGCAATTCGCCCCTGGCGGCGCTGAAAATGCCCTCCATCCTGATCGTCTTGCTTTTGACCTTTTTGTCAGTCGCGGCCCACTACGGCATCTACACTTACATCACCTTGTTGGTAGAGATGATCGGCTTCGCGGGCGGCATCGGCCTGGCGCTACTGATCTTTGGAATAGGGTCGGTGATCTCGGTGATTGGTTCTGCGAAATATATTGACGCCTATTTGCGCCCCCTGATCGTGGTCATGCTCGCCATTGGCGCGATTTCCATGGCCATGTTCCTTGCTTTTGATGGGACCATCGTCATCTCGCATATCGCGTTTTTCCTTTGGGGCCTGGCCTTTGGCCCGCTGGTGACGATGTATCAGACCGCCGTCAGCAAACAGGTTGAAGAAGCCAAAGACGTGGCCACTTCGGTGCAATCCAGCGTCTTCAATTTGTCCATCATGGGCGCCACCTGGGTCGGCGGAATGCTGTTGAGCGACTTCCCGATCACCGGCGTCAAACGCATCGTTTACATGTCACTGGCCTGCTTTGTCCTGGCCATCATCATCGCGTTTCTGGCCAAACGGACCCTCCGATCTTCCACCGGTTCATCCGACATTCTATGAAAGAGAAAATTATGAAAAAGTTCACGAATGCTCTAATCTATCGACAGCACGATGAAGCCAGCGAGATACTGGTCGATAAGGGCATCATCAAACAGATCGGAAAGAATTTGCCCAAGGCAGACCAGGAAATCGACCTGGGGGGCCGTCTGGTGGTCCCGCCCTACGTGGATCCCCACCTGCACCTGGATTACGTCTACACCGGCGGCAGCGAGGGCGCCACAAACGCGAGTGGCACCCTGTTCGAAGGGATCGCCCGCTGGCACGACGTCAAAAAGACCCAGACGCTAGAGGATGCCAGAGAACGCACGCTGAGGGGCATTCAGGAAGAGGTGTCAAAAGGCGTCCAGTTCATTCGCACCCACATCGACGTGGATGACCCAAAGCTCACCGGCCTGAAGGCGATGCTGGAAATCCGCGAAGAGCTCAAGGACAACGTCACCATACAGATCGTCGCTTTCCCGCAGGAGGGCATGTACGCCTACAAGGGCGGCGACGAGATGATCGAGGAGGCGTTGAAGATGGGCGCGGACTGTGTCGGCGGCATCCCGCACTTCGAGTGGGCACGCGAGTTCGGCGAGAAATCCGTCCACCACACCGTTGAGCTGGCTGTCAAGTACGGCAAGCTGATCGATGTGCATTGCGACGAGACTGACGATGTGATGAGCCGCTTCGTCGAACTTCTCAATGCCCTGGTGATGGCCGAAGGCATCGGCACCCGCGCGGCCGCGAGCCACACTTGCTCTTTCGGCTCGGCGGACAATGCTTACGCATTCCGCATGATGAGTCTGTTCCAGCAATCGGGGCTGAACTTCATCTCGCTGCCCACCGAGAATGCCTACTTACAGGGCCGGCAGGACACTTACCCCAAGCGCCGTGGACTCACCCGGATTAAGGAGTTCTGGGAAAGCGGCATCAATGTCTGTTTTGGCCAGGACTCGATCAACGACCCGTGGTATCCGGTCGGTAACGGCAACCTGATGAACATTCTGGATAACGGCATCCACCTCGCGCAGACGATGTCGTTCGACGAGTTGGACAGGTGCCTGGACCTGATCACCTACAACGGCGCCAAAACCCTGAATGTGGAAGACCAGTATGGCATCGAGAAGGGCAAGCCGGCGAACTTCCTCGTGCTGGACGCCGATTCGCCCTTCGAGGCGGTGCGCCAGCGCGCCGATGTACTGGCATCGATCCGCAACGGCAAATACCTGTTCAAGCGCCCCGAGCCGAGCTTCGAGATTGCGCTCGATCTCTTTGGGAAGACGACTTGAAAGAAACGCAACATGAACATTGGAATCGTCGGCTCAGGGACAACGCGAATCCGTCTTACTCTGAGCTCTCGGCACACTGGGCAAGGCCAACCCGCGCTATATGTTTCGGGGGAGCACCGCAGATCTGGTACTGCGAGAGATTCAAGACTGATGATCAAACCATTGAGTCGCGGTCGGCCCATGGCATGAAGACGCCCTCCCTCAGGAGGCCTGGGCGGTTGATACATGTGGTGGTACAGCGATGATTCTCGATTTCCTCATCGCCGTGTTTGGTACCTACGTCGGGCTGCTCCCGATTGCCAATCCCTTCAGCACTGCTGTTGTTTTTATTGCAATTACAGGCCGCTTCACCGAAGCAAAAGCGCAAGATCAGGCGAAACGGGCCTGCATCTACATGACGATCGTGCTCATCGTATCGCTGTTCGCCGGCGCCTTGATCATGACGTTCTTCGGCATCTCGATTCCGGCACTTCGGATCGCGGGAGGGCTCATCGTCGCCCGGATCGGTTTGCGAATGCTGAATCCGGAACCCGATCTGCCGGACGCCAGCGAATCTCGTCAACGCGATGGCATCCTCAGAAAGCCCGATCTGGCGTTCGTCCCGCTCGCCATGCCTATGCTGAGCGGTCCGGGTTCGATTGCGGTCACGATTGGCATGGCGGCGGGCGTCGAGAGAATCTGGGAGTACGGCGCTATCGCGATCGGTATCGTGCTGGTGGCGTTGACATCATGGTTCGTGTTGCGCAGCGCCCGACGCATCATCGACCTGCTCGGCCCGGCGGGTCTCAACGCGCTCACTCGGGTGATGGGATTTCTGCTTGTATGCGTCGGTGTGCAGTTTATCGCGACGGGCAGCATTGACATGCTGTCCGATGAAGCAATGCTTGCTGCGCTCATCAAGGCAATCCATGCCGTGACCCAGCAATAGCGGAACATTGCGTGCCACTTGCGGTCGCGACAGGAGAAGGATCATGCGGTTCTTCATTTCGACCAAAATAAGCAATTCGCCAGTGATGGATCATGCACACGAGAGCGAGCGAGCCGGTTCCTTCGGGATCCATGAAAGACCGGAACGACATCGAGGTGGGCAAGCCGGCCAGCTTTCTGGTGCTGGACGCCAATACCCCATCGAGGCGGTGCGCCGGCGCGCCGATGTGCTGGTATCGATCCGAAATTGGGAATACCTGTTCAATCGTCCAGAGCCGCGCTACGATATCGTGTTCGACCTGTTCAACAAGACCAGGCAGCGATCACACCAGTGGCTAATCAGGAGACAGATATGAGCATCAGCAAAAGAGTTGCCCTCATCGCCAGCGCGGGCAGAAACGCGACGGTGGCGATCATGATGATGGCGATAACGTCCGGGCTGCTGACGCAGGCCGGGTGCGCTACGTCGTCTCGAGCCAGCTGCGACGAACTCGATCGTCGTGCACCGCACCAACATCACACAACGAGCGATCCAACGCGATCTGCCCTGACGACGCCGCCTGTGATCGTGACCGAGCACGAACACCTGCACCACCAGTTGGATGCGGCGATCGCATCGGGGGACGCCACGGGCGAGCGCGCCCGCGAGGTCGCTGCGATCCTGCAGTCGCACTTCGAGCAGGAGGAGGCCTTCGCCATGCCACCGCTGGGCCTGCTCGATCCGCTGGCGCGGAATGAACCTCTCGATGATGCGACGGTCAAGGAGGCGATCAAGATGGCCGAGCGCCTTCGGGATGAATACGCCAACATGCTGCACGAACACGAGGTGCTGACCGCTGCGCTGCACCGTCTCGCATCTGCGGCGAGAGAGGAAAACAAGCCCGATCACGCCGCGTTCGCAGAGGCGCTCATCATGCATGCGCAGCACGAGGAGCAGGTTCTCTATCCGGCGACCCTTGTGATCGGCGAATACCTCAAGCTCATGCAGCAGCCGCACGAGAGCGCACAGCACGCGCGGTAGGCGACGCGCATCAAGAGAGCGAACCGAGGAGATTGAAATGAGCATCAAAGGAAAAGTCGCGCTCGCTACGGGCGCTAGTCGGAGCATCGGTCTTGCCATCGCGCTTCGACTGGCCAACGATGGCGCCGATGTGTTCGCCGCTGTTGATCACACGGAAAAAGAGCTCGGCGGCTTCGACATCATCGTCAATAACGCAGGGATCGCCTCCATCCAGCCACTGGCCGATGTCACGCCTGAGGAGGTCGACAATATCATGAAGATTAATGTCAACGGCGTGCTATGGGGCATCCAGGCGGCGGCGAAGAAGTTCAGGCGCCTCAAGCACAAGGGCAAAATCTTCAGCGCTGCATCCATCGCAGGCCACGAAGGCATCGCGCTCCTCGGTGTTTACTCCGCAACCAAATTCGCCGTGCGCGCCCTGACACAAGCGGCGGCGAGGGAACTCGCGTCCGATGGCATCACCGTCAACGCCTACTGCCCCGGTGTCGTCGGCGTCGACATGTGGGGCGAGATCGATCGGCGCATGGTTGAGATCGCCGGGGCCAGGATCAGCGAAATCTACAAGAAGTTCGTCGGCTGCATCGCACTCGGTCGCGCGCAGTCACCGGAAGATGTCGCGGCTTTGGTCTCCTACCTGGCCGGACCCGATTCAGACTACATGACAGGGCAGGCTCCGCTGATCGATGGCGGTCTTGTCTATCGATGAGCGAGTTGCCGGTGACGACCGAACTCATCCCTCCTTCCCGAAAGGACACTGAACCATGCTCAAGCTAGCGATCATCATTGGAAGCACCCGTCCGGGGCGCGTCGGCGAGTCCGTCGCGCGGTGGGTTTACGAGCTCGCGCAGAAGCGCGGGGACGCTGATTACGAACTGGTGGACATCAAGGACTTTAACTTGCCCCTGCTGGATGAGCCCATTTCACCGTCACAGGGCAAGTACTCCAAGGAGCACACCAAGCGCTGGGCGGCGAAGATCGCATCCTTCGACGGCTATGTGTTCGTGACGCCCGAGTACAACCACGGCATCTCCGGTGCGCTGAAGAACGCGATCGATTTCATCTACGCCGAGTGGAACAATAAGGCGGCCGGTTTCGTCGGCTACGGCAGCGCGGGCGGCGTGCGCGCGGTGGAGCACATGCGCCTGGTGATGGCCGAGGTGCAGGTCGCAACCGTGCGCGCGCAGGTCATGCTCTCGCTGTTCAACGACTTCGAAAATTTCACGACATTCAAGCCGGCATCGCGCCATGAGAAGTCAGTCGGCACGATGTTCGATCAGCTCAACGCATGGAGCGGCGCAATGAAGGCTCTGCGAGGAAAGAGCGCATGATTGATGGGTTTCCGAAAGGCCTCCGCGAACGCATCCCGTCCAAGCAGCGGCAACGCAATGGGAGCCTCACGGATACCAGACGATGTCCGGCGATGTGATCCATGAAGCCGCGAATATCGAGGTCTGCGTCCCCAACAAGGCATTCGCCTTATTTCACGATGTATTTATGATGATATCCGCCACCCCCATAAATCTTCCTGCCCGGACCGGTATGTGCATAGGCGTGGGGAACGCGATGGCCTTAGACTACCTCCCCTTGGCAGGAACGGATGGGCCCAGACTGGCTCGCAGAGATTGCTTTCTTCTTTTTCAACAATTGCAGACGCAAGAAAGAGGTAAGGTATGAATTCACTTCTTCACGATTACTCCACCGGCATTCTTGGCAACGTGCAGCCGCCCTGTCTCTCGCTCTATCAGCCGACGCATCGGCATCACCCGGGTAATCAGCAGGACCTGATTCGCTTTCGCAATCTTCTCAAAGAGATGGAACTGTCGCTTCGGAAAAATTATCCTGCACACAACCCGCGGAGCGTGCTGCGGCCCTTCGAGGAGCTCGCGCAGAATCTCGATTTCTGGAATCACACACTCGACGGTCTGGCCGCATTCGCTGCGCCCGATCGGTTCCGGGTTTATAATCTGGCGCGTCCGGTGAGAGAACTGTCGATTGTCGCGGAGAGTTTCCACATCAAGCCGCTCATCCGCTTCCTGCAAACAGCCGATCGCTATCAAGTCCTCGGCGTCGGCCGGGAGAAGATCAATTTTTTTGAAGGAAATCAGGACGTGTTGAATGAAGTGGAGCTGGACCCTGCAGTTCCGCGCATCCCGAGCGAAGCGCCGAAACGCGAGGCGAAAGAATTGCTCCTTTCGACCTGGGCCTCCTCGGCCGGCGATCCCGGAGTGCATTTCAGCAAAGGCTCCAAATCTAAAATAGAGGACAATGCCGCGACGCGGTTTCTCCGGGCCGTCGATCGAGCGATCCTAGAACACTACTCACGCCCCACTCGTTTGCCGTTGATCCTGGCGGCGCTTCCCGAGAACCAAAGCTTTTTCCGCAGCATCACCCGCAATCCGTTTCTACTTCCCGACGAAGTGACTGTACATCCCGACGCGTTAACGATCGACGCCTTGCGCGAGCGCGCCTGGGTGGCAATGGAACCTCATTACTGCACGCGCCTGGCCGGACTGGTGGAAATGTTCGGGACCGCGCGTGCCAAGGAGCTGGGCGACGATCATCTCGAAAGCGTCGCAGCGAGCGCCGTCGCCGCGCGAGTGGCAACGTTGCTCACGGAAGCGGATCGTCACATTCCCGGCCGTATCGACCCGGAAACAGGCGCAATCGTTCTCGGCGGCAATGCCGTGGACGACGTGCTCGATGACATTGCTGAGCTGGTGTTGAAATACGGCGGTCAGGTCGTGATCGTGCCTAGCGAGCAAATGCCAACCCGAACCGGAATCGCCGCGATTTACCGCTATTGAGTTGGGGTGAGCCACAAGCCTAACAGAAAAAGCAGGAGGCGCCTCATGGCGGAGCGGCCTCAGGATACCGAACGATCGAGCCGGGTCCTTCGGGATCCGATCCCGGTTGTTCCGATCCAGGGACTGACCCGTCCGTTCGTACGGTTTCTGCATGTCGAGTCGGCGAGCGGTGTAGTGCTCGCCGCCTGTACGGTAATCGCGATCATCCTAGCGAACTCACGCTGGGCCGATCCGTATCGCACGTTCTGGGACCAGTCGGCCCGCATCGGCATCGGTAGCCACGCTCTCGACTATCCCCTGTGGTACTGGGTGAACGATGGGCTGATGACGATCTTCTTCTTCGTCATCGGGTTGGAGATTAAGCGGGAAGTGACGAGTGGCGAGCTGCGCGATCGCCGTAAGCTCGCGCTTCCGGTCGTCGCCGCGATCGGCGGCGCCCTCGTGCCCGCGGCGATCTACGCGGCACTCCAATGGGGTGGGCCCGGCCGGCGTGGATGGGCCATCCCGATGGCCACGGACATCGCATTCGTCGTCGGCTGTCTCGTGCTGTTAGGGAAACGCGTTCCCGCCGGATTAAGGATCTTTGTCCTGACGGTGGCGATCGTAGATGACATCCTTGCCGTTTCGGTCATCGCGGTCTTTTACACCGAGTCGATCACGCTGGCGTGGATACTGGCGGCCGCGGCGGGTTTCGGGTTGACGACGCTGCTCAATCGGCTGGGCGTTCGTCCGGTCACCGTGTATGTGCTCGTGGGCGTTGGCATCTGGTTTTGCACGCTCAAATCCGGTGTTCACCCGACGATCGCTGGGGTCTTGCTGGGCCTCCTGACGCCTGCGAGCGCATGGCTCGGGTCCAACTCTCTGCTCGAGGTCATTGATGGCGCGGCGGACACCTTGCAGCACGGAGCGAAGCCTGAGCGGACTGCGTTGCTCCATCAGATGCGGCTGGCAAGCCGCGAGATCGTGTCCCCGTTGGAACGACTGGAGGTAGCGCTGCATCCTTGGGTTGGATTCGTGATCATCCCCATCTTCGCGTTGGCCAACGCCGGCGTTCCGATTGCGGTCGATGCCCTCGTCGATCCGGTGGCGATCGCCGTGGCGGCCGGACTCGTGATCGGCAAACCGGTCGGTATCGTTGCCTCCGCCTGGCTCACGATTCGACTCAGTTGGAGCGCGCTGCCAGCCGGCGTGTCCTGGCCAGCCCTCGCGGGCGCCGGCTGCCTTGCCGGCATCGGATTCACCGTGTCGCTGTTCGTCGCCTCACTCGGCCTCGAAGGGGACACCTTGCTGACTGCCAAGTCCGGGATCCTTACCGGATCTGCGATCAGCGGGATTCTGGGGCTTGTCATCCTCATCCGCGTGCTGCAGCCGCATGCGCCGGCAGTTGCACCCGAGCCTGAACTGCCGGAGCCCGGCCGACTATGAAGCCGCGGCATGGACACTCTTAACCACATGTTCGCTAAGCGTGGGGAACCCCAACCTCAAGCATCCAAGGAAAGCACTGTCTTACGGAGTAGGCGCGTTTGCCTCAAGAGGTGTCGAGGTGCCGGCAGCGCCGCCTCGGTCTTCGTTGATTCTGTCGAGTTGCTGGGCGACGATGCGCGTAGTGGGATGTTGTGGGCCGAGCGACTTGCTCAAGTCTTCCAGAGCCTGCGTGAGGTGCGGCCGTGCCTCGTCGAAACGGTCCGCTTCAATCAGGGCCTTTCCAAGCGTCGCACGCAAGTTGGATCGAGAGATGTGCCCGTGTGGCAGCTTTTCGTCGGCCATGGTAATGGCGTCATTTAATAGCGGGATCGCCTCGTTCAGTCGGCCACGTTTGGCCAAGGTTGCGCCGGCGTTGTTGGTAATGAGCAATGTAAGCGGGTGGGCCGGGCCAAGCGTCTCGCGGCTGACGGCAAGAGCATGAAGCGCCAAGGTCTCGGCCTCTTCGAGAAGGTCCCGTGCGAGAAGGGCCTTTACCAGATTGTTCATGGACAGGAGGGTGTCGACGTGTGTCGGACCGAGCAGGCGTCGACGTAGTTCGAGAACTTGTCGCAGCATCACTTCCCCTTCGATCAGCCGCTGCCCCCCATCGTCGACGAGGATAAGGGCGAGACTGCTCATCGTGGTAAGCGTCTGCGGATGCTCGGCGCCAAGGGAACTTCGGCGGGCATCAATGACCTGACGATAGAGCGCTTCGGCCGCCTCGTTATTGGCTTGGCGGGCAAGCAAATTGGCGAAATTGTTCATCCAGACGAGCGTGTCGCGGTGGTCGTCCCCGAGGAGTGCGCGGCCACGCTGAAGGGCGCTGCGGGCCAGCGGCTCGGCCTCGGCAAGTCGGCCCTGATCAGAAAGCAGCAGCGACAGGTTGTTGGTTGTCACTATCGTGTCGAAGTGGTCTTCGCCCAGCCTCTGGGTCATCAATGCGAGGGTTTCACGAAGCACTGTCTCGGCGTCTGCTAATTTGCCCTGGGCGTGCAGAAGGCGACCGTAGCTGTTCATGTTGCGAAGCGTATCGGGGTGGTCGGCTCCCAGGACTTCGCGCGTAAGTCGCACGAGATCTTCATACATCGGCGCGGCCTCGTCGAGTTTGCCGCGCGCTTTGAGCAGCATGGCGAGATAATTCATAGTGCCGAGCGTGAGTGGGGCGCGATCGCCGAGTGTGCGGCGCTGAATCTCCAGGATTGTGCGATATTCGGCTTCGGCCGCGTCAACCTGGCCCATCTCCTGCCGGACTGCGGCGAGGATTTTCCGCGTGATGAGGGTCGAAGGGTTCTCCTCGCCCAGAATTCGGCGCGATCGTTCGAGCGCCTCTTCGAGCAGAACCTGTGCCTCGGCCTGTTTGCTCCGTTTACGCAGTAGGTTTGCCAGGTTGTGCAATACATCGTTTGCGAAGGGGCTATCTGGACTCTGAGTTCGCCGCGCGGTATCGAGGCACTCTCGGAAAAGCGATTCGGCTTCTTCATAGCGGCTCTGGTCTTCAAAGGCCGTCGCCAGTCCGTTCTGCGCCGCCAATGTATCGGCGTGCTCCATCCCAAGGGCGTGCATGGCGAGATCGAGACCGGCGCGATAGCTTCGCTCGGCCTCTTTGGCATGACCGAGCGCGAGATAGGTCTGACCAATCGTGTTGTGCATGGCGACGGCGACCTGTGGCTCCCGGGCCAGTTGCTCGTCCACGCGGCCGGCCGCCGTATCGAGGACTTCGCGAACCGTCACTTCTTTGCCTTGCGAGGTATTGGGATCGGCCGCGGCGAGGGTGTCTCGCAGGAAGTTCGAAGTGGTTTCCGCTTTGCGCGCTTCAACCTGCGCTTTGCGGTAGAGGATTCCGAGTGCGACCGCCGATACCGCGATGATCAAGACAAACCCGCAGGCGACTCCGGTCTGCACGCGATACCGCCGCAACGTCTTGCGCAGGACGTACCATCCGCTGTCGCGCTTGGCCTCAATGGCTTCACCGTCGAGGTATCGCTGCACGTCACTGGTCACCTGCCCCGCCGTTTGGTAGCGCCGCTCGGGGTCTTTATCGAGGCACTTGAGCGTCATCGTCGCCAATTCTTCATCAATGGCGGGATTGTGGTGGCGAGGGTCGACCGGTGGTTCACGCAAGATGCGGTCGAGCACCTCGCGAGACGTACCGCTCACGTCATACGGCAGCCTACCGGTCAGGATCCGATACAAAACCACGCCGAGCGAATAAACATCCGAGCGCGTATCAACCTTGTCGGGCCGACCTTCGGCCTGCTCGGGACTGCACCATGGGAGCGATCCGATGAACTGGCCCGCGAACGAGACTTCGCTCGATGGGCCGCCGCCCGTCCGATTGCCCGAAAGTTTCGCCAGGCCGAAGTCCAGGACGTGCGGATGTCCAGTCTCGTCCACGCGGATGTTGGACGGCTTGATATCCCGATGGATGACCCCGCGGAGATGTGCCGAATTGACCGCCTGGCAGATGGAATGAAATAAGTGAAGGATATTCCGGATGTTCGAGCGAGGCCCGTCGGGTGTGAATCGACACGACTTTGGTCCGCGCGCCCGTTGCTCGTCAACAAAAGTGTCCAGCGCGGAGCCGGCGACGTAGTCCATCACGAAATAAAGACTGCCGTCGACGATGCCGCTTTCGTGGATCGTTACAATGTTGGGATGGCTCAAGCCGGCGAGGATTTCGACCTCTCGCTGAAAGCGCGCCCGCTCGCCCGGGCCCGAAAACGGCCCTTCGCGCAAGACCTTGATCGCCACATCGCGCTGAGTGAACTTCTGGACCGCCCGATAGACAACGCCCTGGCCGCCCCGGTGAATCTCGCCGCGGACATCGTATCCCGCCAGGAAAAACGCCGACGACTTGTCTCGGTCGATTCGATCCGCCGGACCAAGCCCCAAGACGTTACTCGATCCGCCTGCACGTCGTCGCGCCGCCTCCACGTTTCGAAGCTCCCCCAGAAGCTCTCGTAGGTCGGGCATCAGTTCAGGATGGGCCTCGATGATAGCGTCGTCGGAAAGGTCTTCGCCCTGCAGCCGACGGGCGATTGCATCTTCAACAACAGGCAGGAGTCGGGCATGCCGCGAATCGGGTGCGTCACCAACCGAAGATGATCTGCGCGACATATGAGGAACTCCCGGACCGATCCAGCGCAAGGCGACTGCCCTCACCCCTTATTAGCTCAACGACTACCAAGGGTGGCGCGCTCCGAAATAGTCAAAACCGTCCTTTTGCCTTCGTCAACCGCGACTCAAAAAGCGAGACTCGGTACCCAACAGTTCACGGAGCCGCGACTTCGCCTTGTAACAAAGATTATGGACTGCACGCTCAGTGCGATTCATGCCGGAAGCGGCCTCTTTCACCGTAAGCCCCTGCAAATACACGAGTGTGACGGCCTGTTGATAATCTTCGGGGAGCATCGCCAGAGCCACGCGGACTGCGCCAACGGCTTCGACGCTGGCGGCGCAGCGGCTTGGGCTTTTCTCATCGCCCGCCATCAGATCCAGAAGCATGACGACTGATTCGCCGATGCCCGGTGCCACGCCATGTACCTGCTTCTTATCGCCGCCGTGCTTGTCGGCAGCGCGCATCTTGATGGCGTCCCGCAATTTGCGAAGGGCGATGGTGCGAATCCAGCGGCCGAAGGAGTCAGGCCCGCGCGACTCAAAGCCGCCGATGTGGCGAAAGACCTCGGCGTAGGCTTCCTGAACGAGATCGTCGGCATCGATTCCACCGCGCAGATTCGACGGAATGCGCCCTGCGATATAGTCGCGGATGCCGCGACGATGTGTGGTCAGCAGTAGCGTCAATGCGACCGCATCACCCGCAATCGCACGCTGAACGGCATCAGTTGGGTTATCGGCGGGGTCCATCAGCGAGTCACCGTTCTTCAAGAAAGGCCGGTCGCCGCCACGACTGCTACCGGACACCCATTGATTATATCAACCCGCAATTCCCTTGAATCCCTCGTAAATTGTGCCCTCGAACAGATCCTCGCGAATGGGGCTGCCCGCTGGGATGACGAGTTGCCGGCCGATCACGCGGGGCCCACGGCCTCCATTCCATCACAACGGCAAATTCCGGATCGGAACGGAGGGCACAAAGGAAATTGGAGTAATGCAGGCTGTTTTCTCCTTTACGTTCATGTGCACTCTGGATTCGCCGCAATCCACGCACTTTGGATGGCAAACTGCGAGAAAACCATGTCGATTCAAACCCTGCTCTTATGCGTGGCCGTTGCGATCGTGGCCGGCGGCATGCAGTGCCAACCCGCATTGTGTCCGGCCGACAAACCTGTCATTAATCCACTAACTGGCCTGTGCGAACCGGCAGGCGGCGACGACACCATCGTCCCCGGCGGTCGGACCTTTTCGCCGGGCCCTGGAACCGGCGGACTACGGACTGAGCCGGATACCGACACGTCGATGGGCGAAGACGCAGACCCTGACGCGGTCGATTTGCTCATTTTCGGATTGAACGGACGCTGGCTCGAACAGGATAACGGCAGGACCAGTTGCATTGTGCATTTTGCTTCGGAAATGACGTCGACGCTGATCGAGCAACGAGTTTGCGAACATCTCGATGGCACGAACACCATTTCCCACACCTTCGCCGATTTGGAGGGCGTGGTGAACGGCGACACGATTACAGGGCGAACGATCGTGTGTCGGTATGGCAACTCGGACCCAGCGCTCAACGGGACAGACTTCTCTCCAATGATGCTGACGATCAGCCCGGATGGGAAAACGCTCTCCGGAACGTATATCGTCGACACCGAAGTGCTTGAATTTTCCCTCCAGCGCCAAACGGTCGGCCATTGCCAGGGTGGGGATGAACTGCTTCAGGAAAGGATTGACGCAGGAATGGTGCGGGTCCGAATTCCTGAGTCTTTTTCGACCGAGCTTGGTCATGGCGGAGGCGGGCGTTAACGGCTTGGGGCAATGTACTGCCAGACATGGGAGCGCGCCGATGGGATATTTCCTTTACTAAAACGTGGGCGACAGGGGATGCACCTTCTGGGTAGGCCTGTTGAGCCCGTCCGATTTTGGATCATCGTCTGGAGGAATCACATGCGAATTACTTCAAATATCGTCGCGTATACGATTGCCACGGCGTTTGTCATGAATTCAGCCGTGGCTGGCGGCGGGCTCTCGTTTCAGGCCGTGGCCTTGTCCGGCCAATCGGCGCCAGGTGCCCCCGGGCGATTTTTTTCCTTTTATTACCCGCCTGCGATCAGTAATAACGGGCGAGTCGCCTTCGCCGGATGGCTGACTGGTGCTACGTCCAATGATGAGGGTCTTTGGTCAGGGCTGCCGGGGTCGATTCAGCTCGTCGCAAGAGAAGGCAGCGTGGCCCCCGGAACGACCGCGGCTTTTTCAAATGGATGGCTATTCCCGTGGGTGAATTCATCCGGCGTCGTGGCATTCTCAGCAGCTCTGACCGGCGCAGGTATTGACTCGACAAACAACACGGGGATCTGGGTGGGAGTGCCAGGAGCGTTGGCGGTGGCGGCACGGGCCGGCAACCCCGCACCGGGAACGCCGGCGGGAGTCGTTTTCTCAGGCGGCATGCAAAACTGGCTCATGCTCAATGACGCGGGCCAGATCGTGTTTCGCGCCAATCTGGCCGGCCCGGGCGTCGACAGTTCGAACGATGCCGGAATCTGGGCCGGCGCGCCGGGGGCGTTGCAGCTTGTCGCCCGCGAAGGGGATGTCGCGCCCGGCTCCGGTGGCGTGTTCGATCTGTTTAACTACCAGTTTGAGGCTAACCCCGTTCCCGTGATAAACGCGGCTGGAGAAGTCGTCTTTTCAGGTCATTACACCAGCGGGCGTGGAATCTGGCGATGGAGCGAGGGCGAACTCGAACTCGTCGCGTTGACCAATACCACTGCTCCGGGCACAGGCGCCCTTTTCGAATACCTGTTCGATCCGTGGATGAACGCGTCCGGCAAAGTGGTGTTCAAGGCATCCCTGATGGGTGACGGCGTTGATTTCATGAACAATGCGGGAGTGTGGGCCGGCGTGCCGGGCGCGGTGGAGTTGGTCGTACGCAAGGGCGATCTCGCTCCGGACACCAGCGGACTGTACTTCGTGCTGAACTTCAGCAATGTAGGGCTGCTGTCCATCGATGACGCCGACGCGATCACGTTCCCTTCCTCGCTCATGGACAGCGGCGGTGCCATTGGCTCGCCGAATGGCGGCGTGTGGCAATACGGAGGCGGACCGAGCCAGTGGGCGGGAAGCAGCTTGGTTCTCCACGATACGCCCGCCCCCGGCCTTCCGGGAGTCAGCATCAGCAGTGTCTGGTCGATGGGCCCGCACGTGCCCTCAAGTGTTCCATTCTCCGCATATTTGAACGAAGGCGGCTCGAACACGGACAGTCTCTGGCTCAAGGATGTGGGGAGCCCACCACTCATGATTGCCCGCCAATACGATTCATTCGACATCGGCGGCGGGGTGATGAGGGACGTCAACTATATCCATGCGTCTGTTCAAGGACCCCAGGGGCCCTGCTACAACTCGAACCGGCAGATGGTCATCGGACTGGGATTCGTGGGAGGCTCGGCGGGCATCTTCTCGGCAAACATTCCTGCGCCGACGTCGCCGGCCGATATGAACTGCGACGGGTTGGTGAACGGCCTTGACGTGGACGGCTTCACGTTGGCGGTGCTAAACCCCGTGGCTTACGCTGCGGAGTCGCCGGACTGCAATATCCTCAACGGCGACATCAATCAGGACGGCAACACGGATTTTGCCGATAAGGATTCGTTCGTGGTATGCGTCATCAACAGCGGCTGCCCTTAGGCAAGGCGATCGACCGCCCCTACCGTCAGAGCATTCGGCGCCAACTCAGGGTCTGCATGCTGCCGTTCTCTGGGAATTCCGCTTGAATAGTTTTTTTCCTTCGCGGTCCACCTATGGCAAAGCAGAAGCACCGGTCTGCGAGGGAACTCCTGGAAGAGGGGATTTGCGTATCCGAATCCATCGCTAAACATGCGTCCAATTGGCCTTCTATCACGATTGCAGTCGCGATAAGCATCGAATTACATTCCGGCGATATGATTCGAGTTGGGCTAAATCCTCACTCTGGACGCGGTTCGATGCATTCCATGTCGTCGTGACACTGGCGGCACCGCATTGTGGGTGTCAATGTCAGTTTCTTGCTCTCCACGAAGCCCACCACAGCCGGTTGCATAAACGCCCACAGCTTCAAGGGAGCGCGCTGTCCCCGATTCTCCTTTAGTCCCTTATGGGAAGCAGCGATGCCTGCCAAGGCATCCCCCCGGGTGATCTGAGGGCCCTCGCCTAAGGAGCTATTTGTATGAAGCGGATGTTTCTGGTATTGACCCTCGCTAATGGCTTGGCATACGCCTGCAACGTGCAAATGGAAACCGGCATGGGCCAACCTGCGGCGGACTCCACTTCGGGAGACGGCCCGGAATTTACCGACGACTTTCCTGTAGTACATAACCTGAACGGCCCCTGGGAAGACTCTGGTCGCGAAGCAATCATTATGCAGACGGGAAGCCAAGTGACGGCTCTCTACAAGAATCCTTTTGTATGCGACCATGCCGACGGGACTGGACAAACCAGTGAAACGGACTTGGATTTCAATGCAACGCTGGCCGGCGACACTCTCACCGGGGAAACAAGCGTCTGCTTTCATGGGTTTAGTGACCCCAGTAAGAACGGCATTCGCATCGCGAACTTTACGGCGACCGTCAATGCAGACGACACTCAGATCGACGGAACGTGGTACAACGAGTCTACCGATTCCGACGTTCCTTTCTCTGCCACGCGGCTGGGGTGTCTGGAAAAGACCGCTGATGATTTTGGTCTGCCGCAGGGGAATTATGTAACCTCGGAATACAACGCCAATCGCGTCTATCGCTTTGATGGCAGCGTCCAGACGGTCCCGGACGATTATGTATTGAATCCGACTACTGATAATTTCGTCCGGCAGCACCGTGGGGTCGACTATTCCAGTCTCGATGCCGACGGCAATGTTGCCAATGTCGACTTTACCGCTGGTTTCAACGGAACCGTCGATGTTTTGGAAGACAGCGATTGGAATACGATCAACGTCACGCTGGCGAACGGCAACGTGGTGCAGTACCTGCACGCGTCGCACATCAATGTTTCCGACGGTCAGGCGGTCACGCCGGGAACCGTGCTGGGGCAGACGGGCAATGCAGGCCTCGGTGCAAATGGAGCGATACATCTTCACGTTCAGGCGAAGGATTCTTCCGGGAATTACATTAATCCGAAATGTGCCGATTAGCGATAACGGCCGCTCGCTCCTGCCGTGGAATGGAGCCGACGACAATGCGAGAGTGGATCGCATAGACATCTATTCGATTCGCGCGATTCTTCGCAACGCCAATAAGTTGTTGCCGACGGGCTGCTCCCACGGGCACCGGCGTCACGTCGTCGAACAATCACGAGGGCAATGGGGTGTTACCGACTTGGAATAGTCGTGACATGCGTCCTGAACGGCGGCTGCACTCGAGCCTGGGCTACCGGTGCCCGGCCGACGTCTGACGAACTGGTCAACGATCGCTCAAGAAAAAAGTCTCAATGGCAATCAGTGCGACACTCACAAAGGCTGCGCCTGCGACGGCCCCTGCACAGATCGGCTCCAGGTTCTGGACAATGCTGCGAGATAATTTCGCACCTGCGCCGGACTGTCGCCTTCCACAAAGCCAAAACACGGACGCGCCGATGAACATGGCCAGGCTGATGTCAAACGGAATCACAAACGCCAGGCCGAAGCCGATCGGCGACAATGGAAATCTCCCATTCGACCGAGTCCGCAGCAACTCCGCGAGAATTCCGACTATGACACCCACACTTCCGGCCACCACGGCGCTACTGGGCAAGCCTGACAGACCACCGGTCAAGGCCTCGGCGACGGCCCGCCAGACGACGACCGCGGGGAATGGATACTCCGCACGAATCAGCGAGGAGGGGCCGTCCTTCATGAAGACGGCGTAGAACACGCCTACCCCGGCAACAGCGCCGGATACCGCGCCGATGAGATGGCCGATCGCCTGGAGTCGCGGCTTCGCGCCGACCATGTAGCCGGGCTTGATGTTCTGGATAAAGTTGGAGGCCTGAAGGGCGACCTCGGCGCTGACCGATGCGGCAACGATGTTGCTGGCGATGTTATTCGGCGCGAGCGCCCCGCAGGCAAGCTGGGTGACCTTGCCGAGTGCGCCGTGCGGCGTCATCGAGGTCAGTGCCGTAGCCTTGACAGCAATGATGGTCAGGAAGAAGACCAGGGGGATGGAGATCATCGCGAGCCAGACGGCCACATCAAAAAAGCTGTGAGCCATCCATACGACCGCGCTGCCGGTAATTGGCAAGCCGGCGAAGAATATGCACGTGGGAATTTCGACCTTGCCCAGCGGATCGCCCGGCCTCTGGGACCCCGAGCCTGCCGACGGCCGCATCATGTTCGCAAACAACCGGCGATCAACGAAAAACGACCAGAGGGCCGCGCTGGTCATGATCGCCGCGCCGCACCAGAGCGACCACGTTGTGATCGCGCGAAATCCGACGGCGATCGAGCCATCGACCCCGGTCTGCGTCGCGATATCGCCCCGCTGGATCATCCACGGCGCAAGCACGCAGTAGTTCACCAGGGCGCCGATGATCAACGACAGACAGGTTCGCATGCCGATCAGGCCGCCGAGCGCGAGGACGGCAATATCCAGCGTGGGCCTCACTGTCAGTTCGCGTAGCGGTGTGCCTGCGATGGCCGGCACCCAGAGTCCCTGCTTGCTTGCAAGGCGGTAGTACCACGCATCCAGGGTCTCCGGGATCGTACAGAATCCCAGGCGAATCTTATGCATGATCGCCTCAGATTGAAGGAGTCGAATCATGCCGGCGACCAGACCTGCGCAGCCGAGCAATCTTGCGGGAATTGAAGACGAGCCGGGAACGCCGTCTTTCCCCCCCGCCTCTGGACTTACCCGCCGGCCCTCATCGTCTCGCAGCATCATGAGCATGACGCCGCAGGCCCGCCCCTCCGGAAAGGGAAGCTGCTCGTTATTGATGAATCGTCGCTTGAGCGGGATGGCGAACAGCACTCCCAGGCATGAAATCCCCAGCAGCCAAAGGATCATCTGCCACGAGGGCACGACCCGATCCATGACGACCATGTAGGCCGCCATGCTCGCAGTCAGCGGACTTGCCATGTAGCCCGCGGAAGATGCAATGGATTGAACGACCGCGCCCTCCTGGGAACCGAACCTGCGACCCAGCCCGATGCGATGCAGAAAATCAAAAAAAACGACCGCAAGCACCACGGCGGTGATCGAGGTGCCGAGCGTCGCCCCGATCTTCGCACCCACATAAAGATTCGTCGTGGCGAGGACCCCTCCGATGAGAAACCCGAAAACGATGACACGAATGGTTAACTGCGGCGCGTCCGCCTGATAGACATGGTCCAACCACCAGCGGTCGCGCTCGGCGGGCGTCATGCCGCTGACGGTGTCTTCAACCGATGCTGATGAGATCATGTATCGAAGTCCGTCGAAGGCAACGACAACTCATCCGAACAAATGGTCCTTTCAAGGGACCAGCCGGTACTCATGGTAACAGGATGCCTCACGATTTCCCGGTCGTTCTTCCACGGGCCCGATGGGGTGATTTGAGAAAAACGAACCGTGCGTAGACTTCGAAAGACGACTTGACGCTAAGCCTTTGGGAGGTCGTAGCGCAGAACAGCCAACGTGGGAATCGGCGGGTACTTCATGATGAACCGAAAGACGTGAAAGTCCTTATCCCTCCACTCCAATCGCCCAAAGACCGACTCGATCATACCGTGATACTGCGGCAGTTCCGGGGTCAGTACGGCGGATGAGCCCTTTCCGAGACTCTGAATCTTTTCGTAGAGCGGAAGGAGTCCGCGCTTACGGCCTCCCTTCGGAAACGGCGGGAGGCTGGGAAGCTGGCTGTAGAGGAATACGTCCGGCGAGAAGGCGTACTTCAAGTCCTTATGCACGAAGAAGTCGTGAATGAGAAGTTCCACGGGGGTATTCAATCGCGCGACATGCTCACCCATCGTATCGTTGGCCTCGGCGATGCGGCGAACGAACCGCCGGCCGTAAATACCGACAATGCACGTGGCCGCGGCCGTGTTTCCGATGGGCCCCTCGACGAGCTCATATCGAACGAAGCCGTCGGCGCCGAAGTCCGCGCGAATCGCCGGGATGGGATCGGAGCAGAACTTTCCGAGCAGCGGCGCACAATCCTCACCGTGATAGTCCGGGTCGATGGCTCGTAAGTCGCCGACAGGAAGAATGGTCCCGTCGTCGGTCGCTTTCCGCGCTGAGGCGATCGCCCAGGATGTGTCGCCGCGAAGTCGTCGAAAGTCCACCAGGCCGCTGAGCCAGGCGAGATCGACGAACTGCGGATCATCACTGGGCGCGATGAAGTTGACGCAAAGCTGCACGCGCGCCTGAACCCCGAATATCGCGCTGTTGCCGCGAAAGGAAAGTTTTCTCTGAGACTCGCCCTGCTGCTGGCCGTCCGTCGCGCGAGCCAGGCCGCCGATCATCATGTCGAAAGTTTCTCGATCACCGGCGTGAACTTCAATCAAATCGTCAAGTCCGCGCAGCGTGTCGTTGAGCGCGTTGAGTCCGGCGGATGGTGCGCCGGCCTTCCTTAATGAGTCGACAAGAATCGTCAGGCCGGCCTTTCCCGGCATGTGTGGAAACGCCGCGGCCGGATCGTGCTCGCGGACGATCCGGGAGATCTTCCAGGTGAGGTTTTTATTCAGGTGAAGCCGACGGGCAACGTCCTGCGGCTTGGATAAGTTCAGATCCATAGCCGTGAAGATCTCAGTGACGTTTGCGCGGAATTGCTCAAAAACGGTGCGGGCGTGCTCTTCGAAAGGAGGGAATGATGCTTCTGAGGTGTTAAGTCTTGAATTTGGCATAGATTACGTTCTGACAACTTCCGCCGGGCGACCTGGCAATAACCTCTACCAATCACTCTATAACAGTAATCAGATGGGATTTCAAGTACCACCAGAGATTTACCTGCATTTTTCCCCAGGGATACTTGTAAGGAAACGTCCAAGCTGGTAGAGTAACAAAAGTCCTCGCTGCGGGGTGAGACGGATCTGGACGCCAACTTGGGTGTAGTTCGATGCCAATCCAATCAATCCTGCATGAGTCCAATACGGTTTCTCAAGGTGCTTCCGCGGGCAATGACTTAACCGGTACGGCGTACCCGTCCCACCGAGTTTGATGAGGAACGTATCAATGATTCATATCCCCATGAGGCCATCGGTGTCGTCGGCGAATGCGACACATCGATCCGCGCCCCAGATCCCCGGGGACATCAGATACTCTGCTCAACTCATCAAAGCTCTCATGTTTGCGGCGATCCTCCTGCCAATTGCTTCCCGCCCTCTTGCAGCGAAGGTCCACTGGAAATCCGGTCTATCACCGATCGTTCAACAGACGCATGAGGCCGCCGTTGAGTTGCTGATGCAGGAAGGCGCCGAAGCGTCGAAGCATGTCGTCGTGGAGTTCGACGGCCCGTTGACGCATGCGACGCGCGAAAAGCTGCAAGCCTCCGGCATCATCCTCACGGAGCCTCTCGGCGGATTCGCATTCTTTGCCGACGTGCGCCGCGTTGCATCGCAGCGCGAACGGCTCTTCGACGTTCACGAACTAATCGGAGCTGAGCGAATCACTCCCGAGCAGAAGCGTCATCCGCTTCTGGCCTCGCCTGAACCACCGGCCTGGATCGTATTACCACAGGCTGAGAACACGGAGGCCACGGCCGGCGCGGCATCGCGGGTTGTGACCTACGTGTCCTTTCACAAGGGAACCTCTAGTAACAACGCCATTGCGGCCATCGGCTCGGTCGGCGGAAGAATCCGTTCCTGCCTCAAGAGCATGCCCGTCTTTCTCGTAGAACTTCCCTTCGACAAAGTCTCGCAGCTCGCGAATATCGACCAGGTGATGTTTGTGGAGCCCGCCTTGCCGGCACTCGGAACGGCGAACGCGGAAAACCGCGCCTTAACCGGCGCCAATGTCGTCCAGGCCGCCCCCTACGTCCTCGATGGAACAGGGGTCACGGTCATGGTCTACGACGGCGGGACGGTCCGCGACACACATTTCGACTTCGGCAATCGTGTCGTGCGAATGGACCCTGATGGCTACGGCGTTCACGCGACGCACGTTGCGGGAATCATCGGCGGCAGCGGCATCCAGAGCCTGAATCGCATTCAGCGCGGCATGGCCCCCGCCGTGAGCATCCTGTCATACTCATTCAACAGCCTTGAGCCTTTGGGCATCATATTTGTAACCGACCCCCTTGATCTGGAGTCCAACGTCACCGACGCCATCGCCAACGGCGCGGAGATCATGAACGCTTCGCTGGCGCTTAACCTGGCATCGAGCAGCTTCCTCGATTGTTCGATCGAGGGAGACTACACCGCCGTCTCGGGATTGATTGACGGCATCGTTCGCGGCTCATTGGGCCGACCTTTCATGTCGGTCTGGGGCGCAGGCAACGAGCGCAGCGCAGCGCGATGCGGAACGGCGTACGGCACGGTACCTCCGCCGCACGCGGGAAAGAATCACATCGTCGTCGGTGCTGTGAACGCCAATGACGACTCGATGACAGACTTTAGTAGCTGGGGGCCTGTCGATGACGGCCGCATCAAGCCGGACTTCGTCGCGCCCGGCTGTCAGGTCGGCGGCGATAACGGCGTCACCTCGGTGAGCGGGTTCGACAACACCGGATATGTCACGATCTGCGGAACTTCGATGGCCGCGCCGACCGTGACGGGCCTTTCCGCTCTGCTGATTCAGGACTTCAAGGCGCAGTTCCCCGATCGGCCGCTGCCGCGTAACGCCACGCTCAAGGCACTCCTCGCGCACACCGCCGTGGACCTTGGAAACGCCGGGCCGGACTATAAGTTCGGCTATGGCTCGGTTCGTATTCAACCGGCGATCGATCTGATGCGGACAGGCAAGTTCCGTGAGGACTCACTGACGCAGGGAGGCGCTTTGACTCGAACGATCAACGTGAGCGGCGGGACGCCCGAGTTGAAGGTGACGCTGGCCTGGGACGATTACCCGGCGGTACCCAACGTCGCATCGTCGCTGGTGAATGATCTCGAGCTGATCGTCATAAGCCCCTCGGCCACACGTTACTATCCGTGGACGCTTAATCCCGCGATGCCCGCCAATCCTGCCATTCAGACACAACCGGACCACGTGAACAACATTGAGCATGTGCTTGTTCAGAATCCGGAGGCGGGCGTCTGGACGATTGAAGTCTCCGGCTACAACGTTCCCGAAGGTCCGCAGTCGTTTTCGCTGGTCGGCGATGGCGCAGATCAGTCGGGCATTGCGATCGACTTCCCGGCGGGCCTTCCATCAATTGTTAATGCCGGCGAGGCACAGGAGATCAAGGTCCAGTTTCTTGCCGTCGGCGAGAACATCGTGCCGGGCAGTGCGATGCTGCATTACCGCCTTGGCGGCGGCGCGTTTCAGACTTTGCCGCTGACTGCCGATGTCGGCGCTGCGTACGTCGGTGTGCTGCCGGCCGCGACGTGCGAGCAAACCATCGAGTACTACGTGAGCGTCACCGGAACGGTCAGTGGACTGGTCCAGTCGCCGTTTGACGCACCGACGAGTTTTTACTCCGCGATTCTCGGCGCATCGGCGCCTGTCTTCGAGGAATCCTTCGAGACGGATAACGGATGGACAACGAGCGCAGCCGGCGCGACGGCCGGCTTCTGGCAGCGCGGTGTGCCCGCAACGCGGGGTCCGCTTGGGTTCGGCCCGCAGTATGACGCGGACGGCAGTGGGCAGTGCTTTGTGACCGCGAATTCGTCGGGGCCTGATGACGTGGACAACGGCAGCGTCATCCTCACCTCTCCGGTGTTCGATATGTCCGGCACGCCTTCCGAGATCACATTTGCGTACTACCTGTACACCAACGATCAGACCTCCGGTAGCGACCGGCTGACCGCGGAAGTGAGTGCCAATGGCATGGCAGGGCCCTGGGCGGAAGTCTTCCGATGGCACTACGCCACAGGCTCCAGCACGGAGACGTTCTGGCTTTTGGCAACGATCACATCGGACATGATGATCGCGGCGGGAGTCAGCCCGTCTTCGACGACGCAGATCAGATTCCTGGCGACGGATGTGGGCACCTCTAGCACCGTGGAAGCAGCGATCGACGCCGTTTCAATCGCGGTGACCCAGTGCGTCACAGTCCCCTGCGATTACTCGCAGGCTGATATCAACGTGTTTGTCGGCGAATTGCTGAGCGAGTTCCCGCAGGCCGGGCCGGATTGCTGGCTCGATCCGAACGGCGACGGAGATCTGGACGGCAATGACATTCAGGGATTTGTGGATGGCGTGTTGAACCCCTGACCACCAAAGGTGTGTCGTTGGTTGCGGCGAAGGCAGACAGATGCAACCTCGACTCATGAAGGCGGATGCTGAGAAGAAGTAAGAAGGAGTAAATGGTGAAACTTTCGAAGAGCACAATGATCGCGGTCGGCTCCCTGGCAATGGCCGCGGCATCCACTTCCGCCACTTCGCAGGTCACTTTCGAGATCATCGGTGCAGGCGGGGCAACTGATATTTCAAACGATGGAACCGTTATCGTCGGCAATACCAACGACGTCTACGAGACTTTCTACTGGACGGCCGAAACCGGAATCCTGCCGCTGGGTCGCGCAACGGTTCCAGCAATCGGCGTCGGCGCCGGAGCCCCTGAGGTATCGTCGGACGGCACGCGCATTTCCGCGACGATTCTCACCGATGACGGCATGTACGCCACACAAGGCATATGGGACATCAACATCGGCTGGCAGCAGTGCATACCTCCGGTGCCGCCGGATGGAGGCGTCCTCGATCAGTCGTATGGTTCGGCGTGGGGGCTCTCCGGCGATGGCGCCACACTGGTGGGCTTGTACTGGCGTCCGGGGCAGCCGGGCGGCTCTGCGCACCCGAGTCTGTGGACGCAGTCGGGAGGACTCGTCGACCTGGGAACCCAGGGAGGCAGCGGTCGCGCGAACGGCGTGAACTTCGATGGATCGGTCGTCGCCGGGTGGATCGAGAATCCCAACTTCGGCAACTGGTGGCCGACCGTATGGGTCAATGGTGTTCGCACTGTTCTTAAGGAGACTGAGGGGTTTGCAGAGGCCAGCGCTGTCTCGTCCGACGGAACGATCATCGTTGGATCATCGTGGTTTCCTCCGATCGGCCCGTTCTCGGTCGAGGAGGCCGCGATCTGGCGATGGAATGGGTCAGCCTGGGTCGAACAACAAATCGGAAAGCTTCCCGGAACGGCGTCACCGTTTGGCGTCGCAATTGCCAATGGCGTGACGGCGGATGGAAGCATGGTGGTCGGCTACAACCGATTCACCCATCCCGGCAATGCCACCGGGTTCATCTGGACGGAGGCCGGCGGGCTCGTCGATGTCGCCGCGTATCTCACTGCCAACGGCGTGACGATCCCGGCCGACTTCGACATTCTCAGCCTTTCGGCCATCACCGACGACGGAAGCGTGCTGGTGGGGAACGGGCAAGACCTGGTCGAGCCCTACACGGCGCGGAGTTTCCGCATCGATCGTTGTGCGCTGCGCGGCGATGTGAACAAGGACACCGTCATCGACGGCGCCGACATCGCCGGGTTTGTCCGCGCGAAGCTGGGAGAGCCGGCGCTCGCCGGGGAAAACCAGCTTTGTGCGATTTACGGCGGAACCCTGGTGGATGACGTGGCCGCATTTGCGGCAGACTTGCTGGGAAATTGACTGGACTGAGAAATGGTCGCCGCTGATGCGGTGCATTCTGCGAACCAGACCTGCACCGCGTGAGCGGGACCCGATTGTGTCAGTGAATCGTGGATGGAAATCTGTATGCGAACTTTGGAGGGGTCACTTGTAAGCCCCGAGTTTGTGATACAGGAAGAACTTCCTGTCTGGAGGAATTGATTATGAGATCGTTTGGTATCATCACATTGGCTGCCCTCGCCGTCGGGATCGTGAGCTCCCAGGCGCAGGCGAGCGTGATCATCACGCAAAGCGCCGCTCCGGCGCCGACCTATTCCATTTTGCTCAACTTTGACGAACCAGGCGGCGCAACCGGCGTCAATGTCCCGAATAATTCCTGGTCGGCCGCTCCCTGGAATATTCCGGTCTTTCAGTCGGGCGACACCATCGCGAATTTTGTGGGCGACAACTCCGGTGCGACGGCTCAGGGGACCAACTCGTACTATGGCCCCTTCGGCGTCTTTATCGAGTTCGGCCAGGACCTGACCGAGTTGTCATTCCAGGGTTGGGACAACGGCGGCCCGCCGAGCCCGTTCGGCGGCGGCGCGATTGTCGCAGCGTTCAATGACGGCGTGGACGTTGCAGTCCTGCCGATCACGCCCGCCTGGGGCGGCGTCGGTGACTCGTGGTTCAACATCACGACGACCGGCGGCATGGTCTTCGACGAACTGCGGTTCCTTGGTTTTGACTTCTTCCCGCAGTCGGTCGTTGACAATCTCTCGTGGAACGTCGTTCCAGAGCCGGGCAGCCTCGCGCTGCTGGGTCTCGGTATTGTCGGCGTCCTTCGCCGGCGCGCCCGGTAGTTTTCAGTATTCCGGGGGCGGCGCAGCAATAGGACTGCGCCGCCTTCGGATGCCCTATTCAATGTCAGGTCCACGCAATCAAGTGGGCCGCGATTCACTCTTTGTTTGAGCCCGTATTAGCAAGCAGCACAAGAAGAGGGACCCATGCGCATCGTCACCGCAAGTATCTCAGCCTTTCTCGTTTCGCTTTGCGCGCTCCCCGCGCATGGCGCCATCATCGCCTCCTACGAAATCATTCCCGGCTCCTTCAGCGCCAACGACATGTCTCCCGATGGTCGATTCATCGTGGGTGACACGGATCTGAACGGAGATTTTGTGGCCGATGGGACCTATCTCTACGACACCGTCACCGAAGTCATGACGCTTCTCCCACCGGAGGGATCGCGCGCCACCGCGGTCTCGGATGATGGAACTGTTATCCTGGGAGACATGCCCGATCCCATGAGTCCCGATCCCCAGCTCGGCGAGACCGCGGCCATCTGGACCGCATCGACCGGCTGGCAGAGCCTGGGTTACTTGCCGAACGCATTGGAATGTCCCAGCCGGAGCAACGGATACGAACTCTCCGCCGACGGCACGGTCGCCGTGGGCCTTTCGTGGAATGGATGCAGCGGCCGCGGGTTTCGCTGGACTCAGGCAACAGGTATGCAGGAATTGCAATTCGTCGGCTTTGGCGGCAACCGGGCGTCGGTCCTCTCCGCAGATGGAAACCTGATCGGCGGATTTGCCCAGGGAACATCCTCCCGCACGCCCGCCATCTGGAACGGGCTGCTCACCGGTGAGACCCTCGACCCAACCGCCGCCGCCCGAGGCGAAGTCATGGGCATCAACGACGCCGGGACCATCATGCTCGGCACGTGGGCGACAACGGAGTCGGACAATCGAGCCGTCAAATGGACCCTCACCATGTCCGGCTGGCAACGAGAGATGCTGGGGACGGGATCGATGCAGAACTTCTGGGTCGGTATCCCCATGGACATCTCAGACCAGGGCACCATCGTCGGGTTCGACTTTCGTCTCGGCAATCGGGTGGCTTGGCTGCTCGAAGGCGGTGTGCCGCCCTACCTCGATCTGAAGACATACGTGAATGCCCACGGCGGCGCCATCCCGCTCACCGACACCCTTCCCGTGTGCCAGGCGATCTCCGCGAACGGTCGCCGAATCATCGGACACGGAGGATCCCGCGCCTGGATCGTCACGCTCGATCTACTGGGTGACATGAACTGCGACGGGAATATCGACGGCGCCGACGTTCAGGCTTTCGTGCTTGCCCTCATCGACACTGCGCAGTACGCGGCTGAATTCTCGAACTGCAACATATTAAATGGCGATTTCACGGGTGACGATGCGACGACCATAGCCGACACCGCCGACTTTGTATCCTGCTTGCTGACAGGCCCATGTCCTTGAGTGTCGTACGACCTGAGATGATGACGCCGAATCGCCATTTACTCCAAGCCGTGGATCCGGGGTGAGAGTCCCGGTGCTCCCTGGTTTAGTACCTCACCGTCCCCTGCTTTGCTGCCCTGAAGTCGATGAATCGCCTGCTCGCAGGACTTAAGCTCTTCGGCCAGATCGTCGGGTACCCCTTGATCGCCTGCGCTGAGTCGCCCATCGGCGCGAAGCTTGACGAATTCATCGTGGCATTGCATCAGCGCCGCGTTCGCCCGTCGCCAGTGAGACAATTGGACTTCAGGACTAGCGCCTGGTCGCTCCGTCAGGCGTTTCTCGAATTCGTAGCGCTTGTACTTGGAGACGGCCCAGTCTCGACGAATCGACACATCCCCACCCAGACGATCGAGCGCAGCCTGCGATAAAGACTCGAACGCATCAAAGTACCTGGCTGCCTCGTCCATTCGACCCAAGGCCATTGCCTGTTCACCGAGTCGGCAGTGCGCCGCACGAAGATTCGTATTGACCCGCAGGTTGTTGGGCTCGAGGTCGGCGAGTCTTCGCGTGACTTCCAATGAGCGCTGGCTCTCGCCCATCGCTTCCTCATTGCGCCCCAAGCCCTGCAATACGGCGGCCAGATGGTCCAGTCCGGTCGCGTAGTCATTTTGGAATCGGCTGCTATGGGTGTTCTCAACTGCCAACTGCTCGAGGATTTCCAAAGAATCCCGGCGAAATTGCAGGGCGCGATCCAACTCGCCCTGAGCTTCAAAGACCCCCGACTGAAAGGCGATGATGGAAGCCAAGTCATGGCGCAATATTGCATTCTGGGGCTGCTCCGAGATCAACTCGCCGATAAGTGCGCGTGACTCGTCAAAAAGCGCCATCGCCTGCTTTGTCTGCCTTGTATCGATAAGCAGCTCCGCCAATGTCCGCAAGTCGAAGACGTGTTCCCGTTTCAGGCCGGAATCATCAGGATGCGAGCCCCGGAGTAACTCATTAAGCGCCCGGGCCCGCTCGCAGAATTCGCGATACTCGTCGCGATTTCCAAGAAGGCCATGGACTTCCGCTAACTTGTGATAACACTTCCAGAGCTCGCGGCACGGCTTTAGTTTGTGCGGCTGAAGTTGACAGAGTCGCTCAATGAAGGGGAGCCCGTGACGATAATGCTGCAGAGCCGACTTAGGATCGTGAAGATTCTCCTGATGAGGATCGCTTAAGACGTCGCCCAATCGAAAGTAGGCGACGCCAAGTTCATTCTGCATCCCAACATCGTCGGGCGAAACGTCCTGGGCCAGGCTGTCCAGGTATTCCAGTCCCTTTCTCACGATCAATTCGCGCGCGGGCAGGCTTCCGGCCAGGTCGGAAATCATCGAGTCGAAGTCAAAAATAAACGTGCCGGCAAGCTTGCGAAGTTCGTTGAAACGGTGCGTAGCGCGCGTTTCCGCGGACTCAGCCGCGACTTTTTGCCGCTGCACTTCGACAAGGAGGATACCTTGTCGCTGATACATCACTGCCAGCGCGACTGCGGCGACGATCACCACGATCACGATGAGTACCGCAGCCGTGGCCGCGGCTCGATGACGCTGAAGCGTCTTCTTAACGATGTACCAATGACTGTCGCGCTTCGCCTCAATCACTTCGCCCGCAAGCCACCGCCGAATGTCACGCGCCAGTTCCCCGGCCGTCTGATATCGGCGGTCTCGTTCCTTGGCCAACGTTTTGAGAATGATGGTATCGACTTCGTCTCCGATGACTCGAAATGGGCGGCCCACGGTGGTCGCAGTCGCGGACAATGCCTCCATTGCCCGACTGGGGCGCATGGGCGGCGTTTCCATCACGTGACGCAGCACCGTCGTCATGTCGCCGTCGATCGGGTAGGGGTAGCGTCCGGTTAGGAGCTCAAAGAGAACAATCCCAAGTGAATAGACGTCGCTGCGAATATCAATTTCGTCGGCCTTGCCCCCCGCCTGCTCGGGAGAGATATACGGCAGGGTGCCTGCCACCATGGCCGTTGTCGTCATAATGGTAGCGTCGACGGATTGAGGCGCTTGCTTGGCCAGTCCGAAATCAAGGATGCGCGGCTCACCCTTCTCATCCACCAGAATGTTCGACGGCTTCAGATCGCGATGAATGACGCCGCGCTGGTGTGCATGGTTTACGGCATCGCAGACCCGGGCGAAGAGCTCCAGCCGGCTTCGTAGGTCAAGCCGGCGCTCCGCCACGAAGCGATCAAGCCGCTGGCCGCGAATGAGATCCATGACGCAAAACTGTCGCCCGTCTGCGGTCACACCGGAGTCAAGAACCCCGATGATGTTGGGATGTCGCAAAGAAGCCGCGAGTTCGACTTCGCGTTCAAACCGTCGCCGCGTTTCTCGAGAGGCCCAGGGCCCCTCCCGCAGGACTTTGACCGCCACCTCGCGCCGGGTGGATTTCTGCGTCGCTCGATAGACGATGCCCTGACCGCCGCGACTCAACTCGTCGATCAAGTCGTATCCGGCGATAACTCCTGCGGAAATTCGATCGGCATCCGAGGATCCGCGATTCTCGCCGCCCGGCGCCGGTTTCCCCGCTTCTCGAAGGCGCAGGACCCAGCTCTCGTGTTCCCTCTGAAGCTGAGCATCGCTCTGGGCACACCGCGCACAATGATCCAGATGCGCGCGAATTCGCTCTGCCGCCAACTCGTCCAGTTCGCAGGCATGATAGCTGCGAAACTCAGACTCGGTCAGGCAGTTGATAAGTCGATCACTCGAATGTGTCGTCACCGAGAAGCTCCCGCATCTTGTCAGCGATACGCTCCGTCATTCGCCACTTGATCGTGTAAAGATGGTTCGGTTTGATGTTCAGCTCCTCGCATATCTCATCCACGGGACGCTCTTCGATGACATATGCTTCGAACGCTCGATAAGTCGTCTCTTCGACCTCTCCGCTCAGGTGTCGCAGGCAGTGCCACAGATGCTCCTGCCGCCACAACCGGTCGAATTCCTCGTCGGGAGAATGCTCCCTCGATACCAGACCGTCCAATCCGTCATTTTGAGCGCCCCGAGTTCGACGGTCGCGGTGCAAGTTGCGGACCTTGTTGTTGACGATCGTCCGCAACCAGCCCTTGAAGCGCCCCCTGCCGGGGTCATACTCAAACTCGCTGATATGCGAGCTAATCGCGGACATGCATTGCTGGACAATGTCTTCGGCGTCATTGTTCGTTGCCCCGCATGCCCTGGCATATCTCAGCAATAACGGGCGATATATCTGATCGAACACCTCCCAGGCCGCCGCATCGCGGGGATTCTTGAGACGCAAGAGCAGACTTGGCCGAGTGGTGTCCACGAAGAAATGTCTCCTTCGGACACCATCTTACCGCCGGACGCGGTCATTGCCGTCGTCAAAGCTCCTAATTCTCCATACCCGCCGAACTCTGTCTTCTCACAACGGCTTTCCTGGCCCGGAAAAAAATGCTCCCCCGTTGGGACAAGTCCAGTCCGCGTGTGAGAAGCAGTGTGCGACTGGGTATCCACTATTGACCGGCCGAATTCAATCGACTTCCTGGGAGAGCTTCTCATGTGCCAGCGAAATCCGATTACTGCTACAACATTCCTTTTTTCTCTGTTTTCGTCGGCCGTGACCTATGGCGGTCCAAATGCCAGCTTCCAAGGAATCGGCGACCTCCAGGGCGGAACCGGCAGCAGCTTTGGATTTGCCATTTCCGGAAATGGTCTCGTGATTGTCGGGTCGAGCACTTCCGATTCCGGAACGCAGGCCTTCCGCTGGACTCAGGCCGGCGGGATGGTCGGACTGGGCGACTTGCCCGGCGGTGAATACGGGAGCGGAGCCTCGGAAACTTCGGCCGACGGAGGCGTGGTCGTAGGAGGCAGCTTTTCAGCGAACGCCGACATCGGCCAGTATGAGGCATTTCGTTGGTCCGCAGCCACCGGCATGGTGGCCATGGGCGACCTTCCGTTGTCGCAGTTTCGCAGCACGGCGCACGGTGTCTCCGCAAACGGATCGGTCATCGTGGGACAGGGAGCTTCGCTTGCCGCGGGTTTCAATCGAACGGAGGCTTTTCGCTGGACACAAGCCGGAGGGATGGTCGGGCTCGGCGACCTCGCGGGCGGCCTGTTCTGGAGTCGAGCCATGGCTGTGTCGGCCGACGGCGCCACCGTCGCATGCGCCGGTTCGACGGACATCGGATTCGAACCTTTCATCTGGACCTCCGCCGGTGGAGTTGTTTCTCTCGGCGCAGGGCCGGGCAATTATGTTGCCGGGCCTCCCTTCGATATCTCAGCGGATGGAACAACAATCGTCGGTCATGGCACCGACTTTTCAACGGGGCAAATCCTTGCGTATCGCTGGATTTCCGGTTCCGGCTTTACTCTTTTGGGCGATCTCCCGGGCGGCAGCGTACACAGCATCGCGTACAGCGCATCGAGCGATGGATCAGTGGTCGTTGGCGAAAGCATGACCCAGGCGGATCGAGAGGCGTTCATCTGGAATGCGAATTCCGGCATGCAGAATCTCCGCAATTTGTTGAGCAGCCTGGGCGTGAACATGACCGGTTGGACGTTAAGGTCCGCCGAGGGAGTCTCTGACAACGGGCGCGTCATTACCGGCTGGGCGACGAATCCTTCAGGGCGTAGCGAGGCCTGGATCGCCACGCTTCCGGTAGACGGCGACGGTGATGGATATCTACCGCCGGCCGATTGCGATGACGGGGATTCGTCGATTCATCCCGACGTGACGGACGTGCCGGATGATGGGATCGATCAGGACTGCAATGGCTTTGACACCGTGACCTGCTTTGTTGATGCCGACACCGACGGTTTCGGCTCGAACAGCACGACCCTTTCCGCAACTGGAGGCTGCGACGCCGCGGGCGTGTCGGACAATAACCTTGACTGCGACGACAGCGATTCGGATCGCTTCCCAGGACACGCTGAGATTCCGTACGACGGAATTGACCAGGACTGTGACGATTTGGATGTGACCGACGTGGATTCCGACGGCTTCGATTCCGTGGCCGCGGGCGGGACCGACTGTGACGACAACGATCCGGACACGTATCCAGGCGCGCCCGAGACCGCGGACGATGGAATTGACCAGGACTGCAACGGCTCAGACACGGTGACTTGCTTTGTCGATGCCGACACCGATGGCTTTGGTTCGGGGGCGACTCTACTGTCCGACGACGGTGGATGTGCTGAGGCCGGCGAGTCGGACAATGATCTCGACTGCGACGACGGCGATTCGGATCGCTTCCCAGGAAATGCAGAAATTCCCTATGATGGGATCGACCAGGACTGCGACAATCTCGATTTAACGGATGTCGATTCAGACGGTTTTGACGCCCTCTCGGCTGGGGGGACGGACTGCGACGATCGCAATCCAACTGTTCATCCATCTGCGGAGGAAGTCTGCGACGGCCTCGACAATGACTGCAACGAACAGATTGACGAGGGTTTCGCCGACGCCGATACCGACGGCGTCACCGACTGTGTCGATGACGACCGCGACGGGGACGGTGTCGCAAACGAACTTGACGGCTGCCCGGACGACGCTGTCAAGACCGACCCGGGCACGGCGGGCTGCGGGAATCCGGAGCCCTCGCCTGCGGATTCAACCGACCAGGACGGCGTCACCGATATGGTTGAAGACGGCGCGCCCAACGGCGGCGACGGCAACAACGACGGCATACCGGATAGCTCCCAGGACAATGTGACCTCACTTCCCAACGTCAACGGCGACTATCTCACAATCGTTGCGCCGGCGGGGATGTATTTGACTGAAGTTTCGTCGGGCGCGAATCCCGACCCCGCGACGGCTCCGCCGGGGATCGTTTTTCCCGCGGGATTTGTAAACTTCACGGTCTCGGGGCTCGAGCCTGGGGCCTCAGTGCAGATTCAAATCATCGCACACCTAGCGCCGGGCACAATCCTCGACACCTATTGGAAACATGGCCCGAGCCCGGATGAGGGCGCGCCGCACTGGTTCGAGTTTCAATTCGACGGAACAACCGGCGCCCAGTTCAGCGGCCAAACGGTAAGCCTCACTCTCGTCGATGGACAGCGCGGCGACTCGGATCTCTCAGCCAACGGGACCATCGTCGATCCTGGGGCGCCTGCGACAATGTCCACGGACAACGGATCTCCATCGCCGGCCGGGCAGCCGGTCGGTTGCTGCGCGCAGGGAACCCTTTCAACAATCGGACTTGTTCTCCCGGCGGTGTTGATTGAATGTCGGCGGAATCGAAAACGCGGGAAAGCCGCGAATGGGTTGTAGGGCATATTCCAGGCCATGCGATCCCAATTGCCTTGTCGTCGAAGCAGCGCCAATTGTCTTTCGCTATTGCCTACACCTCGGACGATCCATGTTAGGCGACGAAAAACTGAATTGCAGGCCAATGCACTGGGAACAAGGAACCCAAACGAGTGCAATAATGTCAACCGAACGGCACATCGATCACCCTGGGCCAAGGGTTCAACCCGTGAAGAAGTTCATCTTCATCGGATTACATTTGACAGTGGCCATCCCTCTTGCGGCTCAGCTATTGATTCCTGTATGGATAAACAAATATGTTGAGGTATGCCGATAGTATTGAGCATGAGAACGCATGGGAGCCCAGCGGAGCTGGAGCGGCGGCGGCAGTGGTTGATCCAGCGGTTGCTGAAGGGCGCGAAAGCCAACGGCTTTCCGACCGACCTCTGGACCTGTCCGCGCATCGTCGAGGTGATTCAAAGGCAATACGGCGTCCGCTATCACGTGGACCATATTCCACGATTGATGGCGTCGCTGGGTTGGTCGTGTCAGAAGCCCGAACGGCGGGCCATCGAGCGCGACGAGCCGGCGATCGGGCGGTGGGTTGCGAAGGACTGGCCGCGCATAAAAAAACGCCGCACGACGCCAAGCCCACATCGTCCTGCTCGATGAGGCCGGTTTTCTCATGCATCCGACGGTCCGGCGGACTTGGGCGCCTCGAGGACAGACGCCCGTTCTTCGCCAGCGCGGCCGAAGTCACCAAAAGGTCTCCAGCATCGCGGCCCTCTCGATTTCTCCGCGGCGACGGCGACTGGGTTTGCACGCCCACTGGCACCCGGACGCCAACATTGGCTCGGACGAAGTCATTACCTTCCTGTCGGCCCTGCTTCGTCACCTGCGCGGAAACGTCATTCTGGTCTGGGATCGGCTCAACGCCCATCGCGCCGTCGCGGTGCGGGAGTGGCGGACGATCTACCCTCGCCTGGATATGGAGTGGCTCCCGGCCTACGCCCCGGAACTCAATCCGGTCGAATACCTGTGGGGTTACCTCAAGTACCATCGATTGGCCAATCATGGACTTTGCGAACTCGATTCGCTGCACGCCACCGCCTGCATCGAATTCCGCCGCCTGGCTGGTCGCCAATCCCTGCTTCGCTCCTTCGTTCATGCGGCCAAACTTCCCATACGGCTCAAATGAGGAAACGTGTCTTTGTCTATACAGGATTCAATAGTTGGATCGGACAGAGAGTTGAGTCACCGCGGGGGATTGGGAGGAATCAAGGTCAATTGGCCGAGCCATGTGGTAATTCGGCAGCAGCCGGCGCGTGCGATGCGGTGCCCGTCTCCTGATTCCCTTGCGCCTCAAGACTGGCCAAGCCACGCATAAAGTATCCACCCGAGATGGTAAGGCCGATCCTCATGATCAACTTGCCCCGGCGGAAAAGCTGCGTCGAGAAATCCGAGCCGTGCACTCGGCAGGAAGTACGAGACCACCGCACGTACTCTGCGAACAGTCTTGGCCGGATCACTTCGTCGAACACTTCGCCAGATGAGCATCGAGTCCTCCTTAACAAGACTCGATTCGGTTTCTTGCTTCTCTTCCAGCCATCTCAGTCCCAGGTCTATAGCGCTCCGATGATCTGGACCGCCGGCCTCGTAAAGCTCAAAAAGGCCCATTGGAGCCATCGAATCCTGATGCACGGTATACACCGGATAGCCCTCGATCACGGAACCCTGCCGCACATCATAATGCCACCACCATTGCCCTTCCGGCCCTTGAAGCCGCACGATTTGATCGGCGCACTCCGCCGCAATTTCCAGCGCGACTGTATCTCCCGTTGCCGAATAATAGCGCGACAGGGCCTGAATCGAGTAGATCTGATCTGCAAAACACCCGACGTGAGATCGATACCAGGGCGCAGCATCGGCGGAAGTCCAGTGTCGGAATAGTTTACCGGGACGTGAGTACCCGGCCACCAATCGTTCGAAAGCGATCCTCAGCTCGTCGTGGCCGGCACCAGCCGTAAGCGACGCCGCCAGTGCCGAAATGCTCCATGCCGCGTCGACGGTGGTCAAAGCACGATCGCGCACGACAGCCTCGCGCAGCTTCTTTGAGGCGCCAGTTTCGCCAAGAACGCCAAGTTCGGCCGAGGCCCAAGTGTAAAGTGCGCAGTCACCGGTTCCGTGACATCCAGCTGTTTCCGCCGACGTCTGCTTACAAAACTCGCGGGCGCTCTCTCCTTGGAAAAGAAATCGTTGCGCAGCCTCAGGCAACAGGCGTGAGCCAAGTAGCACAATGCATGTGTAGCGAAAGCTTTTTCCGTCTGACACGAGCGATGGCCCCTTTGCTCTTCGCGCAAAGGCAAAACCTCGACCCTCTCGTGCAGCCATCGTTGGAAGCCCCCGCAACGCAACGTACAGACACCGCTCCGCAGTATTCCTTTGAGCGCTTTCTGCGATCCTCGGCGACTTTTCGAACAATTCGCGACATTTTGCCCCCTCGCGCCACTCACTCGCGAGACCACACAACTCCTCGTTTTTACCGACGGTTTCCTGAGTCAAGTCGCCACCCTTTATTAAGACACAAACACAACGGCGCGTCTATCGCCCTCGCCCATTTTCTCGGCTGAGTACTGCGGACAACCAAAACCATTCCTGTTCGACCGAATTACTTCTGA